>JBOIEI010000575.1:0-1529 GCA_050741055.1 Burkholderiales bacterium
TTGGTGGTGGGCTTGCTGCTGTCGATCTTCGACAGCATGCCGACCAGCTCCTGCACGCGCGGGGTGACGATGCCGTGTACCTCGCCCACGCGAAACACGGTGTGCTGCTCGCCGCCTTTCGGCGCCATGCGCCGGATGCGCCCGGGTTCGTACAGCTCCACCGAAATCACCGAGGCCACCACGCCGAGGGTCTTGCCCCAGCCGACGATGCCGGCGATCTTCTCCTCGTTGAGGCAGTTCTGCAGCGAGACGACGAAGCCGCCCGGCGCGAGGTAGGGCTTGATGAGCGCCGTCGCCCATTCGGTGTCGTAGGACTTGACCGAGACGAATGCGATCTCGATCGGCTTGCCTTTGGCGAGCGACTGCACCTCGGTGAGGTGCATGGTTTTGGCGGACTTCACCGTGATCTTCTCTTCGTCGCTCAAACCGTCGAACTCCAGCCCGCGCGAGCGGATCGCCTCGACGTTCTCCGGCCACATGTCGATCAGGGTGACGTCGTGGCCGGTATGCGCGAGCCAGCCGCCGACGTAGCCACCCAGCGCGCCGGCGCCCACCATTGCGATGCGTTTACTCATTGGCGTTTCCTTTCGGCCCGAACGAGAATCGGTTGTTCCGATTCCGCCGGGGAAATGCTAAGCGGCGGCATGCGAAGCGATGGCGACGCGCGCGGGACGAGTCGAGCGATTGCTCCAGGCGTGATTCGCACCGCGCAGGATCGCGACGTCGCCGGCCGCCATCTTCACTTCCTGCGCGTCCAGGACCAGCGTTGCCTCGCCGTCTATCACGGCGCAGAACTCCAGCGTGTGCGTCTTCTGCATGTAGGGATGCGGCGCGCTCGGCGCATAGGTCGAAGCCTGCGGCGAGCCCATCGAACGGAAATACGCCTGCACCTCGTTCGCGCCCACCTTGCCCTTCCACGTATCGTCCGGCGGCAGGCACAGCACGCGCATGACCGAACCCGGGGATGGCGGCTCCAGTGTGTGCGGCAGGTGCAGCGTTTCGTACACGATCTTCGCCGGCGCCGAGTCGGTCACCCACAGACGCGCATTGGCAAATCCCGGACGCGCAGGATCGGTTCGCACGTCGGGCGCAGGCCCGACGCCGACGATGCTGCCGAGATCGGGCTTGCGATCGATCGTGATGATGCGCCGCGGCAAGGTCACGTCGCGCGGCAAATCGCGATTCGCCGTCGGGCGCATCGGCGCGTCTTTGCCCTGCGCCAGCCCCACCGCACCGTCGACGAAGTGCGCGGCGATCATGTCGAAGAGCATGATGCCGCCCTCGCGCGGGCTGGTCCATTGATGCCAGGCACCCACCTGCACGACGATGTCGCCCGGGTGCATCGCGACTTCGCCGTCGTCGAGCCGCAACACGCGCTCGCCGAAGAGCTGGATGCCGTAATCGACGGTCTCGGTCTTGTGCATCGCCGAGGAGTACGCGTTGTTGCCGCCACGGTCCCAGGTGCGGCTGGGCGCACGCAGCTTCGGCGGATGATCGGGCACCGCGTCGGGGTCCTTGGCGGCATCGTA
>JBOIEI010000576.1:0-2239 GCA_050741055.1 Burkholderiales bacterium
TTCCCGATGCTACTCCATTGTAGTCGAACTATTCCTGTGATTTTTGTATACGCTGGCGTCATCTCGAGTCAAGAGCAAGCGCCAGCACCCTTGGAGGTGGCATCGTGACGATCGAAACAACGGCGCAGATGGCTGCGCGGGTGTACGGGAACCTGGCACGCAACGGTGCAATCGTTCGCGGCCGTTTGCGGCGGCCGTTCACTTTGGCCGAGAAGATCCTGTTCGGCCACCTCGACGATCCGGCCGGGCAGGCGCTCGTGCCGGGGCAGAGCTATCTCGCGCTGCGACCCGATCGCGTGGCGTTCCAGGACGTCCTCGGCCAGAGCGGCCTGCTGCAATTCATGCAGACCGGGCGTGCCCGCGTCGCCGTTCCCACCTCCATCCATTGCGATCATCTGATCCAGGCGCGCAACGAAGGCATGCGCGACCTCGCCGAGTCGCTCGCGGAGAACGCCGAGGTGTACGATTTCCTGCGCTCGGCGGCGCGCAAGTACGGCGCGGACTTCTGGGAGCCGGGCGCGGGCATCATCCACCAGGTGGTGCTGGAGAACTATGCCTTTCCCGGGGCTCTCATCATCGGCACCGATTCGCACACGCCCAACGGTGGCGGACTCGGCGGCTGCGCGGTGGGGGTGGGCGGCGCAGAGGCGGTCGAGGCGATCGCCGGGTTGCCGTGGGAGCTGCTGTATCCCAGGCGCATCGCGGTCTATCTCAGCGCGCAGCTCGCCGGCTGGACCGCGCCGAAAGACGTCATCCTGCATCTCGCCGGCATCCTGACCGTTTCCGGTGCGACCAACGCCATCCTCGAATACATCGGGCCCGGTGCGCGCACGATCAGCGCGACCGGCAAGGCGACCATCGCCAACATGGGCGCCGAGGCCGGTGCGACCACATCGGTCTTCCCGGCCGACGAGCGCATGGCCGCGTACCTGCGTGCGACCGATCGCGCCGACATCGTGCCTCTGATGGAGCAGTACCGGCAGTGGCTCACGCCCGATCCCGAGGTGGAGTCCGATCCCGAACGCCACTACGATCGCGTGATCCGGATCGACCTGTCGGCGCTCGAGCCGCACGTCGTCGGCCCGCATTCGCCCGATCGGGCGCGGCCGATCTCGGCGCTGGCAAAGGAAGTTGCGACCGCGGGCTCGGGCTTCGTCGACCCGATCTCGGCCGCGCTCATCGGCAGCTGCACCAACTCGTCGTACGAGGACATGAGCCGCGCGGCGAGCGTGGCGCGTCAGGCGAGGCAGCATGGCCTCGACGCGCGCGTTCCATTCCTCGTTACGCCGGGGTCGGAGCGGGTGCGCGCAACCATCGAGCGCGACGGCCAGATGCAGGCGCTGGAAGCTATCGGCGGCAATGTGCTGGCGAACGCCTGCGGCCCTTGCATCGGGCAGTGGCGGCGTTCCGAAACGGCGGCGCCGAACACGATCGTCACGTCGTTCAATCGCAACTTCCCGGCGCGCAACGACGGGCAGGCCGCCACGATGAACTTCATCGCCAGCCCGGAAATCGTGACCGCACTGGCGCTCGCGGGCCGCTTGTCGTTCAACCCGCTCGTCGACGCGCTTGCGGGCGCCCACGGTCCGTTTCGCCTGACGCCTCCCGAGCCCGCGCCCGAAGTACCGCCGCAGGGCTTCGCCCGGACGCGTGCCGCTTGCATCGCGCCACCGGCCGATGGCAGCTCGGTGGTGCTTCGGATCGATCCTGCCAGCGATCGGATTCAGGCGCTGCAGCCCTGGCCGGCGTGGCACGGCGGCGATTTCCTCGCCATGCCGGTGCTCATCAAGGCGCGCGGGAAAACAACGACCGACCATATCTCGCCGGCCGGACCTTGGCTCAGGTTGCGCGGCCATCTCGATCGCTTCAGCGACAACCTGCTGCTCGGTGCCATCAATGCGTTCAGCGGCGAGGCGGGCAGGACGCGCAACGCTTTCACGACGGACGTTCAGTCTGTCGCGGTGGTCGCCCGCGACTACCGCGCGCGTGGCGTGCGCTGGGTCATCGTCGGAGATGCCAATTACGGCGAGGGCAGCAGCCGCGAGCACGCTGCGTTGTGCCCGCGCCTGCTGGGCGGGGTCGCGGTCATCGTGCGCAGCTTCGCCCGCATCCACGAGTCGAACCTGAAGAAACAGGGCCTGCTCGCGCTGACCTTCAGCGACCCGGCGGACTACGACAAGATCCGCGAAGGCGACCGCGTGACGCTCTCCGGCCTCTCGGACCTGACGCCGGGCAAGCC
>JBOIEI010000577.1:0-4510 GCA_050741055.1 Burkholderiales bacterium
GTGTGAGCTCCCAGCGGCGGCAGGTGCCCGGCGCCACTGAGGACGGCCGACATGATGCCAGGAAAACGGCCCGTCATCACGATTTGACGGTGACCGAAAGGCCGCTTTCGCAGCCGATGTCTTGCTGGTCAAACGCCCGCCCCAGGAGTACATTCGCTCGCGCGGTATGACAGGCGGAAGCGGTACCCGACCCAAAGGGGAGGCGGATGAAGCGCGGCTGGCAGTGCACCGGGACGGTGTTCGCGATTCTGTTCGCAGTCTGGGCGTACCAGGGATGGCGCTTGTCGCTCACCGATGCCTTGGGGCCAGGTCCGGGGTTCTTTCCCTTCTTTCTCGCTTTGGGCGGCGTTGCTCTGGCGATCGCGCTGGTGCGGCAGGCAGGCAGCGTGTTCGAAGGCGACCCGCAGGCTTCACAACGCCTGCTGCCGCGAGGCGCTGCGCTGCGCCGGGTCATCGTCCTGCTTGCAGCGCTCGCCGGAGTTGCACTGCTGCTCGAGCCTCTGGGTTTCCGCCTTGTCGTCGCGATGTTCTGCCTGCTCCTGCTGCCCGCGCTCGGAGCGCGCAACTACCTGGTCGTCGTCATCTTCGCCGTGGCCGCGAGCTTCGGCGTCTATGCGTTGTTCTCCGATCTGCTCAAGGTCCCGCTGCCGATCGGGTCGCTGGGTATTTGAGACCCGGCCCTCGACACGGCGCACGCGAGCATGGAAGGCCTGCAGCTCCTGCTGAACGGATTCGACGCGGCGCTCACGCCCGCGAATCTGAGCTTCGCGCTGATCGGCTGCGTGCTCGGCACGCTGATCGGCGTGCTGCCCGGGATCGGGCCGGCCGCGGGCACCGCCATTCTGATTCCGCTCACCTTCAAGCTCGATGCCACCGGCGCCATCATCATGCTGGCCGCAATCTATTACGGCGCCATGTATGGCGGCACGATCACTTCGGTGCTGATCAATGTGCCTGGCGAAGCGGCCTCGGTCGTGACCTGCCTGGACGGCTATCAGATGGCGCGGCAGGGACGCGGCGGCGCGGCGCTCGGCATCGCCGCGATCGGCTCCTTCGTCGGCGGCCTGTTCGCCACGCTCATGCTCACCGTGCTGGCGCTGCCCCTCGCGCGCCTGGCGCTGAAATTCGGCCCGCCCGAATTCTTCGCGCTGATGCTGCTCGGCATGTGCCTGGTGACCGGCCTCGCCGGCCGCTCGCTGCTGGCGGCGCTGCTGATGACCGTGTTCGGCTTGCTGCTCGCGATGATCGGCATCGATCCGGTTCGCGGCGCGCCGCGCTTCACCTTCGACATCCCCGAGCTGCTCGACGGCGTCGGCTTCGTCCCGGTCGTGATGGGACTCTTCGGCGTGGGCGAGATCCTGCTGACCGCGGAAGTCACGCGCCGGCAGGTCATCGACACCCGGCTCTCGTCGCTGCTGCCGAGCCGACAGGAATGGCGTTTGTCGGCAGGCGCGATCGGGCGCGGAACGGTGATCGGATTCTTCCTGGGGCTCATTCCAGGCGTGGGCTCGGTCATCCCCACCTTCATGGCCTACATCGCAGAGCGGCGCCTGTCCAAGCATCCCGAGGCATTCGGCAACGGCGCCATCGAAGGTGTAGCCGCACCCGAGTCGGCAAACAATTCGTACGCCAATGCCGCCATGGTGCCATTGCTGGTGCTCGGGGTGCCCAGCTCGCCGACGATTGCCGTGCTGATGGGCGCGTTCATCATCAACGGCATCACGCCCGGACCGTTTCTGTTCACAGAGCGCCCCGACCTGGTCTGGACCGTAATCGCGAGCTTCTTCGTCGGCAATGCGATGCTGCTCGTGCTGAATCTGCCGCTGGTGGGCGTCTGGGCGAGCATCCTGCGTCTGCCCGCAGCCTACCTGTGCACGGGCACGCTGGTGTTCTGCATCGTCGGCGCCTACAGCCTCAGGGGCAGCGTCGTCGATGTGATCGTCATGGTCGTGTTCGGCTTGATCGGCTACGTATTGCGCAAGCTCGAGTTCCCGCTGGCGCCGGCCGTGCTGGCGCTGATCCTCGGCCCGTTCATGGAGAAATCGCTGCGAACATCGCTGGAGATCTCCGGCGGCGACTTCAGCGTATTCTTCACGCGCCCGCTGTGCGCCGCGCTCATTTTTGCATCCGTAGCGATCCTGGTGCTGTCGACCCTGCACATATCGACCGTGAAAGCCATCAAGGCTGCGGAAAGCACATGAAGGTTAGGGGCTTTCACCTTTCACTTTTCACTCGAGCAATACCCCTGTCCCACGCCACGAGGAGATCATCGCCATGAGAAAGTTGGTCGCAGTGCTCTTGCTGTGCGCAACCGGGCCGCTTACGGCGGCCGAGTTCCCGACCCGTCCCATCAACCTGATGGTTGCCTATCCGGCGGGCGGCAGTACCGATGTCGGCGCGCGCATTGTCGCCGCGATTGCGGAGAAGATCGCCGGCCAGTCGATCGTGGTCGTGAACAAGGCCGGGGCCGGCGGCCAGGTGGGTTGGACCGAGCTCTCGCGGCATAAGCCCGACGGCTACAACATTGCCTTCATCAACCTGCCCGCCTTGAACACCGTGATCCTGGACTCGGACCGCAAGGCCATCTTCAAGATCGATTCGTTCACGCCGATCGCCAACCAGGTGCTGGATCCGGGCGTGGTGTGGGTCAAGGGGGACAGTCAGTACAAGACGATGCAGAACCTGATCGATGCGGCCAAGAAAACCCCCAACAAGATCAGTGCCGTCACGACCGGCATTCTGTCGGACGACCACCTCGCGATTCTGATGGTGGAGGAGGTCAATCCCGGCGCAATTTTCCGTATCGCACATCTCGACGGCGGCGCGCCGCAGATGACCGCGATCCTGGGTGGGCACGTGGAGGTCGCGTTCGACAATGTCGGCAGCATCTTCAAGCGCGTACGCAGCGGCGAGGTGCGCGCGCTGGCGGTCATGGACAGCGCGCGCTCGAAGTTCCTGCCCGACGTGCCGACGACCGTGGAGCTCGGAATGAAAAGCGTGGTATCGAGCTCGACGCGCGGCATCGCAGGTCCGAAAGGCATGCCGCCCGCGGTCGTGGCACGGTTGCAGGAGATTCTGTCCAAGGCAATGGCGGATCCCGAGCACACGCAGAAGCTGGAAGCTTCCGGCCTCGGCATCAAGGTGATGGTCGGCGACGAGTACGCCACGTACTACAAGGAACTGCACGGGAAGGCAGCCAAGTACACCGAGTGGGCGCGCAAGCGGCCGCACAAATAGCCGCGCCTTTCTTCTCCTCGTCGAGGCTCGCGCGCAAGTGTAGATGCGTGTGCCGCACCCCTCCTCTCAAGAGGAGTGGTGCCCGCGAATGCGGGCGCCCTGCCCCACGCGCTCTGCCGATTCGGGCGTTCGTCCGGCGCGGACACACGTCAAGTGTGTCCGCCAGCGCCGTCCTCACTCTCGACGAGAAGGGGAGCCATCGTCATCGCGAGGTGGTCTACGCCACCGGCTTGATCACGTACCCGTAGCGCTTGTTGGTCCGGCCGTCGCCGCTTTTCTCGTAATCCACCTTGGCAAGCGCGATGCGATCGTCCGCGAGCTCGGCGCGTCGATCGTACTTGTAGAGACGCGCGGAATTCTCGCCGAAGATGGCCCGCTTGGTCGGGCCGTCTGCGGGACCGAGCGCGTGGAAGCCGTGTTTCTTCTGCATCTCTTCGGGGATCTCCAGCCGGCGCAGCGCCTCGATCTGCCATTGCGGCGCACCGGTCCAGACCGCGTCGGTACCCCAGACCACATGGTCGGCGCCCAGGCCCTTCACGAGCTGCCCCATCATCGCGGCGCACAGCCGCGGCTCGGCCACGGTGCTCTGGGCGAAGATCTGACCGAGATCGCCGTAGACGTTGCTGACGCCGTGCTTGGCCGGAATCTCCGACAGGTCGGTCACCCAGTCGACGCGCCCGGTCTTCTCGAACTGCTCCCATCCGATCGGGAAGGAGCCGCCGGTGAAGCGGAACGCCGAGTGGTAGACGATGAAATTGAGCCCGGGCCAATCCTTGGCGGCCTTGCCCACATCGTCCACGTCGGCGTACTCGAGCAGCTCGGGAAAGCGCTTGGTCACCGCGGGCGAGTAGAGGCCCTTGTGGACGCACACATTGACCAGCCCCGCCTTTTGCAGCTTCTCATAGAACGGATAGAGCAGCTTTTCGTCGTCCATGCGCCAGGGGTGCTTGGACAGCTGCTTGTTGGTGTTGTCGCCGACGGTATAGCCCTTGAACGAATCGGGCTTGAGCAGCTCCATGTCGCGATCGACCTTTTCCATCCAGCCCGGCGTGCCCGGCATGAAGATGGCATGCGAGAACATGCGCTTCGTCCCCGCAAGGCGGTTGACCTTGCTGCGGGCACCGTTCTTCATTTCATTGGTGAGGAACCAGTCGCGCGGATCCTCCGAGCCCGAGCCCGAAATGAGCGCGACCTTGGTGTCACTGTCGAAATAGATTTCCTTGAAGTAGTTCGCGAACTTCAGATCGTCGATGGTCTGCGGCTTGCCCGCGAG
>JBOIEI010000578.1:0-1566 GCA_050741055.1 Burkholderiales bacterium
TTGTCGTACTTGCCGTTGGTCATACGAAGCAGCGGCGTCGTCAGCCGGTCCTCGCCGTACATGATCTTCGACAGGAAATAGCCCTTCACGCAGTTCATGCCCCGGTTCACTTCGGCTTCGGGGTCGCCATGCGTCGCGACAACCTTGCCCTCTTTAACGGCGACTTTCACGCCGCAGCCTGTGCCGCAGAACCGGCACGGCGCTTTGGACCAGCGCAGCTTCGCCGCCTCCGCCTCCGTGATCACGTTGGCTGCAACCGCCTCGAGCGGCAACCCTCCCGCGGCGGCGGCAAGAGTCGCAGCCGAGGTGCGCATGAACTCACGGCGGGTCATGCTAGCGGTCATGGGGAATTTCCTCGTCTATGCCTTCGATGGGCTCGCTATGCTCGGAGATGAGCACGGCGGACAGCACGCCGGGCAGGCGTTGGATGGTATCGAGCGCCGCGACAAGCTCGCTGGAGACGGGGCCTTCCAGCGTCGCGACGATCTGACCTCCGGCGTGCGCATGCACTACTGCCCCCGGAAGCGTCTGAATGCCGCTGCGTACCTCGTGCTCGCGCGCAGGCGCCGCGTACACGAGTATTCCCGCGACGTGATAGAGCCCGATGTCCGGCGACGCGCGGTGGGCCGTAGCGCGCTCAGCCCTACCCCAGTCCGCGCCCTTGCGGGCATGCCGCATATCGATGATGCCTCCGGATTCGACGTGCTGCTCCAATCGGGTGGTGCTCAGGCCGGCGCCGGTCTGCGCGACTCGATCTGAATCAAACCGACACATAGCGCGTGCAATGTTGCGCCTTACACCCCGTCCCGCCTATTGGGCTTTGGTCTCAGCACCGGGCGCGAGCGATCACCCGCCGTGCGGTGAGGAATGCGAAGGAATGGCGTTGCATGGGCGCCCGGCCCGATGCCACCGGAAAGCACGCGCGCGCTGCTGCCTGTGCGCACGCAGGGCAGGCAAAGACGCTGCGTCAGGGCTTCAGAGCGCCGTCCAGCGCCTTGGCTGCACCTGCGTGCAGAGGTATGGGGAGACCGGTGCGCATATTCGCTGCCGAGACCAGGGCTCCTTGGGCACTACCGCGTGCCAGGAAATCCTGTCCGCGATGGAACACGAAGGTCGCGATGCGTGCTATCTCGGCTTCGGAGAGATCGGCGGCGGCGAGCAGAAGCGCCGAGGTCGCGATCGTCGGCACGTCGTCCTTCTGGGTTGCATACGCCCCACGCGCAATGGTGTACGCAAAATAGCCCCTGTTGTCTTTGGTGAGTAGTTCGACCGCCTGCGGGGCAAGCGGCAGCAAACGCAGCGGAATGGCGGCCAGCGCATCACGCACGCCGTCCGCAGGTACGCCGATGACCTGGAATACGGCGTCGAGCTCGCGATTATGCAGCCGAACCAGCGCCTCTCGCAGTGACTGCTCGACCGCGACGATGTCGGTCACGCCCAGGCCGTGAGCCTGGAGCACCCGCAATGCCGTCGCGCGCGAGGCGGAGCCCATCTCGCCGATCGCGACGCGACGACGCTTCAGATCCGTTACCGATTTCAGCGCACTGTCGTTGCGGACCAGCACGT
>JBOIEI010000579.1:0-25206 GCA_050741055.1 Burkholderiales bacterium
GGAGCAGGTCGGGTCGGCGCAACTCGCGGCACTCGCCCAGTACCTGCACGCCGAGATCGGGGCACTCTATCGCATCGAGGGCGACGATGTGCTGCGCATAGCCTCGTACGGACTGGATGGCGAAGCGCCCGAGAAATTCCGCGTCGGACAGGGTCTGGTCGGCCAAGTGGCGCTCGATGTAAAGCCGATGGCGCTGCGCGAGGTGCCCGCCGGTTACCTCAAGGTGCGCTCGGCGCTCGGCTCGGCGGAGCCGCGGTTCTTGCTGTTATCGCCGCTGACTGCCGATGGCATGCCCTATGGGGTGATCGAGCTCGGGTTCATGCACAAGGCCGCCGATATGGTGCACTCGCTGGAGCTGCTTGAGCAGATCGCCGAATCGATGGGTATTGCGCTTCGGTCCTCCCTGTACCGCCAGCGCGTGCTGGAGCTCCTGCAGGAGACCCAGCGCCAAAGCGAGGAACTGCAGGCGCAACAGGAAGAGCTCAAGGCAAGCAACGAGGAGCTCGAGGAACAAAGCACGGCGTTGCGCGAGTCGCAGGCGCGACTGGAGAACCAGCAAGCGGAACTGGAGCAGATCAACGCGCAGCTGGAATCGCGCACCAACGACCTCGAGCGCCAGAAGGGACAGCTGCTGGAAGCGCAAAGCGCCTTGCAGGGCTCGACGCGCCAGTTGGAACGCGCCAGCCGCTACAAGTCCGAATTCCTGGCCAACATGTCGCACGAGCTGAGAACGCCGCTCAACAGCTCGCTCATCCTCGCCCAGGTGCTTGCCGAGAACAAGGGCGGCAATCTGTCCGAGGAGCAGGTCAACTATGCCACAGTCATCCAGACGGCCAATCAGGACCTGCTCGCGCTCATCAACGACATCCTGGATCTGTCCAAGATCGAGGCCGGCCACGCGGACATTCAGGTGGAACCCTTCCCGCTGGCGCAGATGCTGGAGCACCTGCGGGAGACCTTCGGTCCTTTCGCTGCGCGCAAGAACCTGGCCTTGGAAATGTCTGCCGGCCCGCAAGTCCCGTCCACGCTGACCACTGACCTCCGCCGCCTCGAACAGGTCCTGCGCAATCTGCTGTCGAACGCCATCAAGTTCACGGAGGCGGGGTCCGTGACGCTCGAGGTCTCGCCGCAGCCCGGCGGCATGATCGCGTTCACCGTGGAGGACACCGGCATCGGCATCGCCGAAGAGGAGCAGGCGGCGATATTCAGTGCGTTCCATCAGGCGGATGGGACGACCAGCCGCAAGTACGGCGGCACCGGCCTGGGCCTGTCGATCTCGCGCGAGCTGGCGCGACTGCTCGGCGGCAGCATCCGGGTACGAAGCAAAGTGGGCGTGGGCAGCGCGTTTACGCTCCTCGTGCCCGCCGAAGTGAAGGGGGAGCCAAGTGCACCAAGTGCAATCTCGAGCGCGGTGCCGGCAGCGGTCCCGCCCGCGCCACTCGCTTTGGACCGTAGCGCGCGCTCCGCGGCTCCGGTCGCAGCGCCCGCAACGCGAACCGCGCCCGCGCAGCCGCAGGCCGAAGGCGTTGCCCACATCGACGACGACCGCACCGCGCGCAGTCACGAGCGCCTGATCCTGGTGGTGGAAGACGATCCCGAGTTTGCCCGCATCCTGTACGGGGTGGCGCACGAACTGGACCTCGACTGCGTCCATACGCCCTCCGGCATCGAGGCGCTGCAGCTCGCGTACGACTTGAAGCCGTCCGGCATCGTGCTCGACGTCGGCCTTCCCGACCACTCCGGCCTCGCGGTGCTGGAGCGGCTCAAGCGCGACCCGCGGACGCGGCACATACCCGTGCACATGATGTCCGTCGACGATCATACGCAACCTGCGCTGGAGCTCGGCGCGATCGGCTACACGCTCAAGCCCGTGGCGCGCCAAAAGCTCGAACAGGCGGTGGAGAGTCTCAAGCAAAGATCCGGCAAACAGGCGCGCAGGATCCTGATCGTCGAAGACGACGAGGCGCTGCGCACGAGCATCGCCGTGCTGCTGCAGGCCGACGACCTGGACATCGAACTGGCCGCCACGGGGGCGCAAGCGTTGGAGAAGCTGGGCTCCGGCGACTTCGACTGCATCGTGATGGACCTGGCACTGCCCGACGCGAGCGGGTTCGATCTGCTGGAGCGCATCGGCGGCGGGGAAAAGTACGCTTCGCCCCCGGTCATCGTCTACACGGGGCGCGCTTTGACGGCGCAGGACGAGCAACGCCTGCGGCGTTACTCCCACTCCATTATCGTGAAAGGAGCACGCTCCCCCGAGCGGCTGCTCGACGAGGTCACCCTGTTCCTGCATCGCGTCGAGGCCCAGCTGCCGCCCGATCAACAGAAGCTGCTGCGCCAGGCGCGGCAACGCGACGCGGCGTTCGAAGGGCGAACGATCCTCCTTGCCGAGGACGACGTGCGCAACGTCTACGCGCTGTCGAGCGTGATCGAGCCGCTCGGGGCGAAGCTGAAGATCGCGCGAAACGGCCGCGAGGCGGTCGATATGGTCTCGCAGGTCGATCGCATCGACGTGGTCCTGATGGACATCATGATGCCCGAGATGGACGGACTGACTGCAATCAGGGAGATTCGAGGATCGAGCGCCAGCGGTGTCCCGATCATCGCCTTGACGGCGAAGGCGATGCCCGAAGACCGGCGCGCCTGCCTCGAAGCGGGCGCCAACGATTACATCTCCAAGCCGATCGACGTCGACCGCCTGCTCTCGCTGTGCCGCGTTTGGATGCCGAAATGACGGATCAGGCGCGCCACGACACGTTCGACTACGAGCTGGGCCTGCTGCTGGACGCGATCTACCACCGCTACCAGCACGACTTCCGGCACTACGCGGTCGCGTCGCTGCGAAGGCGCGTGAGCCAGGCCATGCAGCGATTCGGCTGCAGAAGCGTTTCCCAGCTGCAGGATCGCGTGCTGCACGAGCCGGACGTGTTCGCGCAGACTTTGGAATATCTCACCGTGCAGGTGAGCGAGATCTTTCGCGACCCCGGCTATTTCCAGGCGCTGCGCAGTGAAGTCGTGCCCTTCCTGAAAACGTATCCCTCGATCAAGGCCTGGGTCGCCGGCTGCAGCGCCGGCGAGGAAGTCATTTCGATCGCCATCCTGTTGCACGAGGAACGCCTGCTCGAGCGCTCGCTGATCTACGCGACGGATATCAATCCCAAGGCAATCGGGGCGGCGAAGGCAGGCATGTATCCGATCGATCGCGTGGCGCAGTTCAGCCAGAACTACCTCGCCGCCGGTGGAACGCGCTCCCTGAGCGACTATTATCATGCGGCCTACGGAAGTGCCATCTTCGATCGGGCGCTCAGGCAGCGTGTCCTGTATGCGGACCACAGCCTGGCGACCGACGCGGTGTTCTCGGAAGTGCACTTCGTGTCGTGCAGGAACGTCCTGATCTATTTCGACCGGGAGCTGCAGGACAGGTCGTTGACGCTGTTTCGCGATGCGCTGGTTCACCGGGGTTACCTGGGGCTCGGCTCCAGGGAAAACCTGCATTTCAGCTCGCTCGCGCCGAGCTTCGCCGAAGTGCCCGGCGGCCAGCGCATCTACCGCAAGCTATGAACGAGGGCTTGCAGCCGATGGGCGGTGAACGTTCGATCCAGGCGGTCGCGGTGGGCGCCTCGGCCGGCGGTATCGAGGCGCTGGTCGTGCTGCTGGAAGCCATTGCGCACGGTTTCGAGCCGGCGATCCTGATCGTGATGCACATTCCGCCGACCAACGGCGATCTGCTGGTGGACGTGCTGCGCCCGCACTGCCAGGCTCCGTTGCGGGAAGCCGAAGACAAGGAAGTGGTCGCGGCAGGACACGTCTACGTCGCTCCGCCCGGCTACCATCTCCTGGTCGAGCCCGCTCGCACCCTGGCACTATCGGTCGACGAGCCGGTCAATTTCTCTCGACCCTCGATCGATCTGCTGTTCGAGTCGGCGGCGCATGCGTATGGCCGCAACCTGCTCGGCATCGTCCTCACGGGCGCCAACGAGGATGGCGCTCGAGGTCTCAAGGCTATTCGATCCGCTGGCGGTCTGGGTTGGGTGCAGGAGCCGCAGACCGCGTTAGCAAGCGTGATGCCTCGACGCGCGATCGAATGCGCAGGTGCGGACCGGATACTACCGCTGCCGCAACTGGCGAACGAACTGGCTGCAATCGGCAGGCGGCGATGAGCGATCAAGCTTTGGATGCCGTGAACGTCCTGGTCGTCGACGATGTTGCGCAGAACATCGCGGCGATCGAGGTTGCGTTGTCTCGCCCCGGCTTGCGCCTGCTCACGGCGTCCTCGGGTGTCGACGCGCTCGAAACGCTCCTGGCGCACGAAGTCGCGCTCGCGCTCGTCGACGTGCGCATGCCCGGAATGGACGGTTTCGAGCTTGCCGAGCTGATGCGCGGCGTGGAGCGCAGCCGCAGCGTGCCGATCATATTCATGACGGCCGCCTCGCAGGATCCGATGCGCACGTTCAAGGGCTACGAAGCGGGCGCCGTCGACTTCCTGCACAAGCCGCTCGATGCACGCATTCTGAGAAGCAAGGTGGATGTGTTCGTCGAGCTCTTCGCGCAACGGCGCCGGCTTTCCGAGCAGCTGGTAGAGCTCAGGAACGCGCTGCGCCTGAACGAGATGATCAGCGCCGTGCTTGGTCACGATCTGCGCAACCCGCTCCATGCCATATCGCTCAGCGCCGAGCTGCTGGTGCGCCAGTCCGGCGATCCGAACGTCGCCAGCGTAGGCGAACGCATCCGCGGCAGCGCAAAACGCATGGCGCGAATGATCGAGCAATTGCTGGATCTGGCCCGGATTCGCACCGACGGCATGGCGCTCAGCATGAGAGAGTGGGACATCTCGTGCGTGCTTGCCCCGATTCTGGATGAGCTGGTCGGATCGAGAAACCCGGATCGCGTCGAGGTAAGAATCGTCGGGGATATGACGGCCACCTTCGATGCCGACCGACTATCCCAGGTCTTCTCCAACCTGGTCGGCAATGCGCTTCAGCATGGAGACGCTTCGAGCCCGGTCGCGGTGACTGTCGACGGCTCGGATCCTGACCGGATCACGATCGAAGTTCGCAATCGCGGCGCGATCGCGCCCGAGCAGATGCGCGTGCTGTTCGAGCCGTTCAAGTCGGCCAACGCGACCCGAGGCGGCCTTGGTCTTGGGCTGTACATCGCCAAGCAGCTGGTAGAAGCGCACGGGGCCAGCGTGGTAGCGCACAGCGAGCCGGAAGGCCACACCACGTTCCTGGTTTCGCTGCCGCGCAGGCCATTGCCGCACGAGCAGCGCGCCAAGTTGGTCCTGTGAGCATGCGCCATGTCCTCACTTCCGCGCTCGTGATCGTGCGGCGGGCGATGCGCAGCGATCATCACGATCCGCGACTGGACCGTGGTGGCGGTAAGCTTGCGTCATGACAACCCCAATCGGGCCATCGGTGGAGAAGAAGGCCAATCCGCTGTTCGCGCTGACCGTGCGCGACTTTCGCTTCTATTGGCTGGCCCTGGTCGCGCAGGTGATCAGCCAGCAGATGTTTGCGTTCACGCTCGGGTGGCTCGCCTTCGAGATCACGGGCTCGCAGGCGCAACTGGGCTTGATCCACCTTTGCGGATTCGTGCCGCAGTTCACCCTGACCCTGCTGGGCGGCGTGCTTGCCGATCGCGTGGATGCGCGCAAGCTCATCGGTGGCGCCCAGATCGTTTCCGCGAGCGGCATCCTCATGGTTGGCATGGCGACGCTGTTGGGTGTGGCGCAGTTGTGGCATCTGGCGCTGGGCGCATTCCTGCTGGGCTTGGCGAGCGCCATCGACGAGCCGGCGCGTGCTTCCTTCTTCCCGCGCCTGTTGCCGCGTCCACTGTTGAGCTCCGCGGTGCCGCTCGTGTCCATGGCCTTCGGCGGCAGCCGCGTGATTGCGCCATCGATTGCGGGATTTCTCATTGCTGCGGCAGGCGCGCCAACCACGTTTCTGCTTTGCATGACGGGCGCCGGCACCATGTTCGCAGTGCTGTTTCTCGTGCACCCAGCGCGCGGCCGTACGCCTTCGCATGGCAGCCTGCTCAATAACTTCACCGACAGCCTTCGTTACATACGCAATAACGAAGTGTTCGGCAAGGTCATCGCCGTGGCGCTGCTCAACGCCTCCGTGGTCATGGGTTACATCCATGTGCTTCCGGTATTCGCCAAGGATCTATTGCAGGTCGATTCGCGCGGTCTTGGAATTCTCGTGTCCGCCGCCGGCGTCGGCGCGTTGACCGGCCTGCTTTCCTACGCCTGGTTGCAGGCGCGCATGTCGCCGCGAAACCTGATGGTGGGCGCGCTGACCGTCTATAACATGGCACTGATAGGCCTGGCATGCAGCGACTGGTTCTGGTTGTCGTTTTGCATGATCTTTATTGCCGGGCTGTGCCATGGCTACTTCCTCACCTGCGCGCAGGTGATTCTGCAAACCCTGGTGGAGGATCATTACCGCGGCCGGGTGATGAGCATTTTCACGCTGGTATGGGGGTTGGTATTCTTAAGCGGCTTTCTGCTGAATATCGCCGGGTCGCTGGTGGGTCCGCGCGCGGCGCTCGCAGGCGGCGCAGTGATCGTGCTTGCCTACGTGTGGCTGTCGCTGGTGCGCGCGACGGCATTGCGACACCTGGTCCTGGCGCCCAAACCGACCTGAAGCGCCACCTGGTCTGCTATCGCGCCTCCGCCCGAACCTCGTACATCAGCGCCGCGGGGGTCGCGATCGATGGCCGCGCTGCCACCCGCCCTCGCGCATGACTGCACGCGCCGTTGTCCCCGGTCAGGCCGCCGACAGCAAGCTCGGGATTCCCGCCTCGAGTGCGAGCAATGCGCGCTTGCGCTCGAGGCCGCCGGCATATCCGGTCAGGCTGCCGTTGGAACCGACGATGCGGTGGCAGGGAACGATGATCGTGAGGGGATTGCGGCCGGTGGCAGCGCCTGCGGCGCGCGCGCTGCCCGGCGCGCCCGCCCTTCGTGCGAGCTCGCTGTAGGTGATGTTTTCTCCGAAATCGACCGTGGCGATCGCTTTCCACACCGCACGCTGAAACGGCGTGCCTTCGGCTGCGATCGCAATCTCGAAGTGCCTGCGCTCGCCGCCGAAATATTCGTCCAGCTCATGCCTTGCCTGCTGCAACGGCGCGTGCTGCGGATCGCGTCGCCACTGCGGCTCGACGTGCGCATGATATTTCTGGCCTTCGAAGTAGACGCCGCATAGTCGCGTGCCTGCTGCGACAATCAGCATCCGTCCATACGGGCTTTCGTACAGATCGTAGTAGTGCATCGGGCTACTCCTTCGACAGTGACTGCCATAGATGCATCACGGCGTAGGCGCGCCACGGCCGCCAGGCTTCGCCCGTAGCCAGCACGCCCCGCGCGCTGGTCTCGCCGAGCGCCTTCATCACACCGAGATCCGTGTGCGGAAACGCGTCCGGCCAGGAGAGTGCCCGCATCGCAATGTACTGCGCGGTCCATTCGCCGACGCCCGGTAGTGCACGCAGCGCATCGAGCGTGGTTTCGACGTCGGCATTGGGCGTGAGAACGAGACGCCCGTCTGCGACCGCGCATGCGAGCGCGATGATGGTGCGCGCGCGCGCAGCGGGAACACCGAGGCGAGCGACCTGCGCCGGCGCTAGCGCCGCAATGCACGCCGCCGTGGGAAACAGCGTCGTCAGCGCAGCGAACGGCGTTGCGATCGGATCGCCGAAGGTCGCGGCGAAGCGGCCCGCAATGGTACGCGCCGCAGCCACGGTCACCTGCTGGCCGAGTATCGCCCGCACCGCCATCTCGAAACCGTCGAAGGCGCCGGGCACGCGCAAACCGGGGCGCCGCTTGGCCAATGGACCCAGCGCCCGCGCCACTTCGGCGGGATGGCAGGCGAGGTCCATCAATGCCTTGACGCGCGAGAGCACCGGCGGCAGCGCCTTGGCGAGCGATGCCGATACCGCCACGCGCAGCGTTGGCTTGTGCGGCGACATCTCGACACCGATCCACCCGCGATGCTCCTTGCCATCCAAGGCGAGGCGCACGCTGCGCCGATAGCCGCCGGCTTCCATGGCTTCGACGCCACGGATCACGCGCGCGTCGAGAAATGCGCTCACCGCGCGCCAGTCGAATGGCGGCCGAAAACTCAGCTCGAAGGCGAGGACGTCGCCCGTGCTTGCGACCGGCGCAGTGCCACGCCGCCGGCGCAGCTCGCTGGGCTGAAGGCGGTAACGCGCCTTGAACAGCGCATTGAAACGCCGCACGCTGCCAAACCCGCTCGCGAATGCCACCTCGGTGACCGGCAGCGTGGTGTCCGTCAGGAGACGCTTCGCGAGCAGCAGCCTCTGCGTCTGCGCGAATTCCACGGGCGATACGCCGAACTCGGTACCGAACGTGCGGCGCAAGTGCCGATCCGTGACGCCGAGGCGCGCGGCAAGAGCGTCGAGCCCATCCTTGTCCAGCGTGCCGTCTTCCATCATGCTGGCGGCGGCCTGCGCGAGGCGCGTGGTCGCATCGACGCTTGCATTGCCGGGCGCGAGCTCCGGCCGGCAGCGCAGGCACGGCCGATACCCGCTCGCTTCCGCTGCGGCGGCACTGGGGAAGAAACGGCAGTTCTCGCGCTTCGGTGGCCTGACCGTGCAGATGGGGCGGCAATAGATGCGCGTCGACGATACTGCGACAAAAAAGCGGCCGTCGAACCTCGCATCGCGCGCCTCGAGCGCCCGGTAACAGGTGTGGGGGTCCAGAGTCATGCGTGCAGTATGCTCGCGGCGACGGTCGTTGTCTGGCCGTTTTCGGACATGAGAGCGCCGCGATTTCAAGGTCCGAAAACGGCGAGCGCAGGCGGCATCGAGGCAAGCCACCACTGCCGAATTCAAGGTGGGACCCACGAAGGTCGCCACCGATCCGGACGTGCGCGTGCTGGTGAGCGAGGGTTGCGGGCGAGGCAGACGATGCGCCGCCATCGGCATGCATAGCCTCCGGCCCTTCTGGACGCGGCGGTCGCGACCTGTTGCAATAACGGGCCACCACCCAGACAGAGGAGCTTTCCCGATGCCGATCATCGATTGCCAGGTCCATGCCTATGAGGCGAACACGCCGAAACGTCCCTGGCACAGTGTGCCCAATTGGCCAGATCACGTGACGGGCGACGAAATGGTGGCGGCGATGGACAAGGTGGGCGTCGACGGCGCGATCTTCATCTCCCCCTTCGCCATGTACCGCTACGACGGCAGTTACGCCGTGGAAGTGCAACGCGCCCATCCCGGCCGGTTCGCGCTCGTCAAGCCGGTCGATCCGGATAATCCGGCGGTGGACGATGTGATCGCCGACTGGAAGCAGACGCCGGGCACCGTTGGCATCCGCATCATGCTGACGAAAGAGGCCAAGCGAGAGCCGAACGACCCGGGCCTGGATCGGATCGCACGCGCTGCCGCGCGCCACGACTTTCCGGTCAACGTCCTGTTCTGGGGCAACGTGGATGCGGGTACCGCGCTGATCGACCGCCATCCGGAAACGCGCTTCATCGTCGACCATCTGGGCATCCTGCAGCCGCGCACGCCGCCGGCGCCGCCCGAGCCCTGGTCCGATCTGCCGAAGGTGCTGGATCTCGCCAAGCGCCGCAACGCCGTGATCAAGGTGAGCGGGGCCTGCACGCTGTCGCGCGAGCCGTATCCCTACCCGGACATCTGGGATCCGCTCGCGCGCGTGTTCGGTGCCTGGGGTTTCGAGCGCTGCCTGTGGGGCACCGACTGGACCCGCGCGTTTGCGGTCGTCAACTACCAACAGGCCGTCGACCCGTTCCTTAAGACCGACCGCCTGAGCGAGAGTGAACGGGCGATGCTGATGGGCGGCGCCTGCGCCAAGGCCTATGGCTGGTCGCCGAAAAAGGGCTGAGTGATTCGCCCGTCCAAACTGCCCATGTAGGCTGCCTCGTGTTGACGACGCCCCCGGAGCTGCGCGGCATCTTCGGTGTCGCGTCGCGCGGAGCGCTCGACATCCGGCCCAGGCCCGGGCGAGGCAGTCGTCGTACCCTGATCGCGTCGCATCCAGCAATGCCCTGGGTTCCGATGCGATGAACCAATCGATCTGGAGCGGGCTGTCCGTTGTCGCGGCCGTTGTATTCGTTGGCCTCGTTCTGTTGCTGTCGATCGTCATCTGGTCGATCAAACGCCACCGCGATCCGAAGCTGCGCATCGAATGCGATTCGCCCATCGACGAGCTGATTCCCTCCCTCGCCGGCCTGACGCTCAGCACCGCCGTTGCCGGCAACGCTGTCGAAGTGTACGAAAACGGCGCTTTCTTCGACGTGCTCCTGGAGCGAATTCGATCAGCTCGAAAGTCGGTGCACTTCGAAACGTTTCTCTGGAAAGAAGGCGTGCTCGGACAACGCGTGGCGGATGCGCTGTCCGAGCGGGCTCGCGCAGGTGCCAAGGTCCGTGTCCTGCTCGATGCAAGGGGCTCGAGGAAAATCGGCGAGGCAGCCTGGCAACAGATGCAACGGGCCGGATGCCGGGTCGTCCTTTTTCATAGGAAGACTTTGCGCAACATTGGCGTACTGAACGACCGCGACCATCGCAAGCTCGTCGTCATCGACGGTCGCGAAGCATTCGTGGGTGGCCTTTGCATCGTGGATACATGGTTGGGCAACGCCCAGGACGGGGACCACTTCGCAGACGTGAGCCTCGGATTGCGCGGCCCCATCGTGCACAGCGTGCAATCCGCGTTCAGCGAGAACTGGGCTGGGGAAACGGGCGAGTTGTTCGTCGGCGATGATGTATTTCCGGCTTTGGAACCGGCAGGCCAGGTCTTGATTCACGCGGCGTATGCAAAGCCGGAAGGTTCGGCGCCTGCCGTGAAGATTCTCCACCACACGGCCATATGCCTCGCCCGCAAGCGCATCTGGATTCAGAATCCCTATTTCATTCCCGAGCCCGAAGCGATCGACGCGTTCGGAGACGCGGTTTCCCGCGGCGTCGACGTGCGTGTGATGATGCCTTCCACCGCGGGGTCCGATAGCCCCATGGTGCAGCACGCCGGGCACCGCAACTTCGAAAAGCTCCTGCGCTGCGGTGTGCGACTGTTCGAATACCCCCATACCCTGCTGCACCAGAAGGTGATGACCATCGATGGCGTATGGAGCGCCATCGGCTCGAGCAACTTCGACGACCGGTCATTCGAGACGAACGACGAAATCACGCTCGGCATCCTGGATGCGGCAACGGCACGAAGACTCGACGCCGTGTTCGAGAAGTACGCACCGCGTTGCATGGAAATCGAGCTCGAACGTTGGTGCAAGCGCGGTTTGTGGCACAAGGTCAAAGACAATGCCTTCTACATGCTGAACGAAGTCCTCTGATCGAGCGCCGGCTCTGCCGCGGACTGTCTGCATCGCCCGATATGCGTTTGGTCCTGCCCGGTGCGCGGGACCGCCGCTTGCGAATGAGGATTTCAAAGGCACCTGGCCAAGAGATCGGCCCGTCGATCCGGCTGGCATTCGGGAGTCGCAGCGCTTTATCGATGCTCTGGATCGCCGCCGAGTCGTTGCCGATGCGGAAGCTCCGGAGGCATGCGATGAAAAATGACATGGACGTTCGCAAGGGGCAGGCGGGTCCGGCGATCAGTCGCAGCGACTTTCACGATCGTTTCCAGGCGAGCTTCTACGATCCGCGGTTCGATGTCGAGCGAGGCGCCATCGGCAGACTGGAGGAGATCGCCTGGCGAAATTACTGCGATGCCCGCAAGTCGCCTCGAACCGAGAAGGCAGGCGCCGGCTTCGCCGACCCGGAATACGAGCTTTCCGTCGAATGGAAAGCCGCCCGCGATCGATTGCTCGAAGCCGGCCGGCGGCAGTGTGACCCGGCGACTAGCTCGCGCGTCCTGGTGGTGTGCTCGTCTCCCCGCAATGATGGAACCTGCCCGGGCGAGATCTCGAAGACCTGGCGGCTCGCGAAGCTCGCCTGTTCGGTTCTTGAGCAGGAGTCGGTCGAGGCCGATCTGCTCGATCTGAGCCTGCTCTCCTCGCACTTTCATCGCTTCATACACCCGTGCAAGGGCTGCGTGTCGACGGCGCAGCCGCTTTGCCATTGGCCGTGCAGCTGCTACCCGAACCATGAGCTGGGCCAGGTGAACGACTGGATGAACGAGATCTACGAGCGGTGGGTTCTGGCTCACGGCGTCATCCTCGTGACGCCGGTCCATTGGTACATGGCCGCAAGCCCCCTGAAGCTGATGATGGATCGCCTCGTGTGCGCCGATGGCGGCAATCCGGACCCGACGACCACGCGCGGCAAGGATGCGGCGCGCGCCAAGGCGATCGAGATGAAGGGCTGGGATTATCCGAAGCATCTCGCCGGTCGCAGTTACGGACTGGTTGTTCATGGCGACGTGGCGGGTATCGAAGGCACGCGCCGCGGATTGTCCGATTGGCTGGACTGGATGGGATTGATCGATGCCGGTGCCATGGCTCGCCTCGATCGCTATATTGGCTACTACGAGCCGTATGCGACCAGCCACGAAGCGCTCGACCGCGATGAGCATGTGCAGGAGGAGGTTCGAAACACCGCGCGCGCAGTCGTTCGGGCGGTCGCGCAGGCCCGAAGCAACAGCCTGTCGAAACCGGACGCCGGTCTTCGCAATCCGCGGCCCAAGTAAGCAACGAGTGTGATCCTACGGAGTCGAGCTCGTGCCGATGCAGCGCACACGTGAGCCGAGCACGCTGCGCCCCTCTGGCCGTTAGCACTACGACGCGTGGTTTCGTCGCCGGGTGCGCAAACATAACAGTGCGGCCAGGCCAGCACCCAGCAGCGCTGCTATCGACGGCTCAGGAATCGCTGGCGCAGTTTGATGGAGTTGGAACTCCATCGCAGGGACGTAACCGCTGCCCGGTTGACTACTAAGGGGACTACGAGGGGGGCCGTTCAGGGCGTCGCTCGTCGAGTACTGAAGGAGCTGCGATGGTCCTCCGAGCGGTCCGGAAAGATAGAGCCACAACGTGTTGTCCGCGGGATCGTAAGCGAGGGACGGGTCATGGGCCTGACGGGGGACACCAAAAAAGGAGATCACACCGCCGCTGCGGCTTACATGCAGGACGACACTGACGCTGGAGCCGAGATTGGATTGGGCCAACCAGAACGTATCATCGCTCGAATCATAGGCGATACCGGTGCTATCGCCTTCAATGGGTCCGCCAGCCACCGTGCCGAAAGTCATGAGTCGAGGATCCGTCCAGTCGAGATTGAACCGATAGATTTCATTGTTTACAGGAGCTACACGAATCGCGTAGTTGAATTTTCCGTCCGTTGTTCCGTCGCGGAAACAGCAGCCGACCGTGTTGACATAGGTGCCACCCGTCGGCGTCCCGTCCAGCAGGTATTCCCGACCGAGCAGACTTAAGGCGGGACTGCCCTGAGTCCATGTCTTCAGCGTCGTATCCACGGCAATCGAGTATTCCTGCTCGCCCGTGGGCCACGAATCCAGAACGCTCTCGCCCTGAAGCACCTGGATTTGCGTACCTGTCGAAAGATAGAGCGGGCTGGTCGGTCCTGCCACCGCCATTTCGGCGAATGCAGCAACCAATGCGACAAGCGGCGCCAGCATGCGGCCGCACGGCGCGACTGACGGGCGCAAAATGCGCGTCACGAGTGCAAAACGAGCCAATGTTCTTTGCATTCTGATCTCCTTTAGGCGCGGGGACGCGCTGACGGAGTGCGTTACCGTTACCGGGCCGAGCCCGACGGCTATTCCAGCTTCGCCGGCGTGGAAAATGGTCTGTTGGCGTCGACCACGAACATGATGAGTGCGCTCACATCCGTTGTGCCGCTGTTGAAGACTTGCATCGGGGTGTCCGCGGCATGGCCGTTCAATACGTGACCGGCCTCGGCGTGAACGACGCCGTGGGGTGTGCGCTGACCCAAGCGACCGGAAACAACATAGAACGCTTCCGAGCCTGGATGCGAGTGCGTCCGCGTCTGGGACCCGGGAGGCCCGGAGCCATGGTTCACGCGCAGCAAATATTCTGCAGCACTGATTGCAGGAATCGGCCCGATTTCCGCAACCTTGGTCCCTCCCGATGCTGCGCCGTCCTTCACGCCGAGCGTGAACAGCCATACCTTGCCGGCGACTTCGGCAACCAGACTGGGAGAACCGTCGTACGACACGGTGTCCGGGTTCCAGCGGCCAGCACCGGCCGCAGCCTTTGCTTCCTCGAGGCTGGGAAAGAGCTCGACTCGCCAGTACAGGGGACCATCGGGCAGCTGCCTGACTTTCATTTCCGTGATGGGTTTGACGAGATATTTCCCTTGCGCCTGCGCCGTTGCCGGCATCAGCGGGGCGAGTACGATCGTCAGAATCGTCAGAAAAAGGCAGACCACAGCCAGCGGTTTTCGAGCAGAACCCCCGGCAGGGCGGATCAAGCGCTCTCTCATGCACTGAACGGGGATTCGTTTCGCTATTGATCGGACCTGAGGCACCATTACTTTTTCTCCTAGGACTGTCCCCCGAACGAAAGACATCTCTACACGGGCCGAAAACCGCACCCGCATCGAGCGAGGGTTGTAGACTAGGATGCCCGACGACGTACGGAGCCGCTTTCAGGAAGCCTTACCGTCAGGTAACGGTTTCCTTTATTTTCGATCTGCTTCTTCTCGCGCTGGATCGCAACGTGCGATATTTGTTCGACAAGTACGCGCTTGACCCGGATCGCCGCGAATTGCTTTGCGGGTCAACGCCCGTTGCGGTGGAACCGCAGGTCTTCGACCTGCTTCTCTATCTCATCCAGCAGCGCGAGCGCGTAGTTAGCAGGGACGATCTTCTCGCTGCCGTTTGGGCGGGACGCATCGTATCCGAATCCGCCCTGAGCACCCGGATCAATGCCGCCCGCGCCGTGCTTGGCGACAATGGGGAAGCGCAACGATTCATCAAGACGTTGCCGCGCAAGGGGGTGCGCTTCATCGGCGCTGTGCTGGAAGACCGCGGTCCTGCTGAACCGGGCCCCACCAATCCGCCGTCCAGCATCTCGGAGAAGCCTTCGATCGCGGTTCTGCCGTTTGCAAACCTGAGCGGCGAACCGGAGCAGGAATACTTCATCGACGGGATCGTCGAGGACATTACCACCGCGTTGGCACGCAATCGCGCCCTATTGGTCATCGCCCGCAATTCGTCGTTCACCTACAAGGGCGAGCACGTCCATATGAAGCAGGTGGCGAACGAGCTGGGTGTGCGTTACGTTCTGGAAGGAAGCGTGCGCAAGTCAGGCGGCACCGTGCGCGTGACCGGACAGTTGATCGAGGCGGCAACCGGCCATCATCTCTGGGCCGACCGGTTCGACGGTGGGATGGCCGACATTTTTGCCTTGCAGGACCAGATCGTCACGCGAGTGGTAGGCGCGATTGCACCGCAGCTCGAAAAGGCGGAGATTGATCGCGTCAAGCACCGGACAACCGGCAATCTTGCCGCTTACGACCTGTATCTCCACGGCCTCGACAGCTGGAATCGCTGGACACGAGAGGGCAATGCCAAGGCACTGCAACTTTTTTACGCGGCGATCGAAAAGGATTGCGACTTCTCGACTGCATACGGGCTGGCCCTTTCGTGCCACCTGCTGGCAAGGGCGGCCGGGTGGGCGATCGACCCTGACAAAAAGGAAATTTACCGGCTTGTCGAACGGTCGTCCCAAATCGGGATAGAGGATCCGGTTGCGCTCTGCTGGTCAGCCCATGCACAAGCCTATTTTTTTGGCGACGTAGAGCGCGCACTGTTTCTGGTGGATCGCGCACTGGAGCTCGACGTCAATTTGACTGCCGCCTGGCAACGAAGCGGTTGGATTCGCGGCTATGCAGGCGATTCCAATGGCTCGATCGACAGTTTGCAGAAAGCGATGCGGCTCAATCCGCTCGATCCTCGCGTATTCCTGACGCAAAGTGCGATGGCCTTCGCCCACTTCATCGCCGGTCGCGATGATGACGCGGCTGATTGGGCAACGAAGGCTTTGCGCGTCAAACCCGGTTGGCTGCCTGCGCTTCGCGTGGCGATCGTGTCCAATGCAATGCGGGGGAACCTCGAAGAGGTTGGTCGAGCGCTGGAGTTGTATTCTCGGATCGACCCGCATGTGACCCAAGCAAGGATATCGCAATGCTATCCGCTGAGCCGGCATGCCGATCGACAACGTTTGATGCTCGCAATGCGCAAGGCGGGCGTGCCGGAATGAACAGGATGAACTGTTCGTCGAGACGGTCGATGCGGTTCGCAACGGCGATGCTATCGTCCGCGATGTAGTCCCGGATTTCTAGGATGCGGCCCGCGCAGGCGCTACACTAGCGGAAGAAACGCTCGTGGCCTCACGCATGCACGATTTGTCGCGGCATGCGCTTCTACGGCGGCCGCGCACACACAGGAGGAGGTCGTCATGGAAGCTCATCGTATCGCCGCATGCGTGGTGCTCGCGTCCGTTGGCATCGGCGCAGCCTGCGCGCAGGACTTTCCCACCCGCCCCATTCGCATCGTCACCGCCAGTCCCGGCGGCGGGAATGATTTTCTCGCCCGCATCATCGCACCGGCCTTGACCGACGCGCTCGGGCAGAATGTTCTCGTGGACAACCGCGCAAGCCGCCTGGTAGCGCCCGTGACCAAGGGCGCAACCCCCGACGGCTATACCCTTGCCGTCGGCGGCGGCACCATGCAATTCATTCCGCTCCTGCAGGAGGATGCCGGATACGACATCCTCACGGATTTCGCGCCTATTTCGCAGCTGGAGCGATCGCCCAACGTTCTGGTCGTGCATCCCTCGCTCCCCGTCAACTCGGTGCAGGAACTGGTGGCGCTTGCGAAGGCCAAGCCCGGCGCTCTGCGCTACGGCACCGGCGGTTCGGGCGGCTCCGTGCACGTGGCGGGCGAGATGTTCATGCTCGCCACCGGTACCAAGCTCAAACGGATCGTCTACAAGAGCACCGGGCCGGCGCTGCTGGCGCTGGCGGGCAACGAAGTGCAGGTGGTTTTCTCCACGCCTCCGGGCGCCCTGGCACTGGTCAAGAACGGCAAGCTGAAGGCGCTCGGGGTAACGAGCGCGGAACCGTTCCCGCTGATTCCCGATCTGCCCACGCTCGCCTCGCAGGGACTGAAGGACTACGATGTCGAAACGATCGGCTACATCGTAGCGCCGTTGAAGACGCCGCGGCCGATCATCGATTTGCTCAATCGCCATATCGTGAAGATCATGAGCGATCCCGACGTCACACGGCGCCTGGCGGCCGGCGGCTCGATGGCGACCACCGGCACACCCGAGCAACTGGCAGCCAAGCTGCGCTCCGAGGACGCCCGGATGCGCAAGCTCTTCAAGCAGATCGGGCTGGAGCCGCAGAAGTAGGGAACACAAGCGGGCCGCGTCGCGTGCGTACGAGGCGCCGCACGCGCGCCGCCGCCGCGGACTACGTCTCGGCGGTTGCGCATGAACGGTGATCGGCGATGCCGGCGCTCGTTCTAACCGGTTCCTGACGCTTTGGCCTCGAGCATGCCCATCAGCTCCGGGTCCACCTTCGACAGGTTTTCCGGATCGTCCAGCCCCAACGCAATGTTGAGGCGGTTGCTGAAGTTGCGGTACGCCACCGATGTGATGATGTCCAGGATGTTCTCATCGGTGAATCCGACCGCCCTCAATCGCTCGATGTCCCCTTTACATAACAGTTCCGGAGCATCGTTGATCTTTTCGGCAAAGGCCAGCATTGTCTTGTCCTGCTCATCCAGACGGGATGCCTCGTAGTCCTTGCCTATCTGAACGACATCCTGCTTTTCCAGATCGGAAACCTGACGGAGCAACGCTCCGTGATTCATCACTCATCCGGTGCAGCCGCCCGCGGTGGCCCCGAAGAAGTTCAAGAGCTCTTCCCTTCGTCTGCCGAGGGTGGTCACGCCGCCGGTGGTGGCATTGCGAAGCGTCTCTCTTCCCCTCAGGACCTCGGGGCGGATCGCAAGAACCCGGTGCAGTTTGGGCACCGATCCATTCCTGCTTTCGTATTGATCGAACACCTCCTTGACGTAACCCTTCGCCTCTTCATCGTTTACTGATCTGAGCCACAACATGTGCGCTTCCTCCAGCCGGGTTATCGGTACGACGACTTGCCTGTTTGCATGACGCGACATCGCGCTCGTGATTCAGCCTGGATCCTTGAGCGCAGACGTTCGCACGCCAGGCCATCGCTGGCCGCATACGATCGCTTCGAATTGGCCGCTATCGAGGCGCCGCGCGTATCCGGAACGTCGGGTCCTGGTCGGACCCGCCTGGTTTGCCCCGCCGCCAGCCCAGTGCCCGCGCATAACTGCCGAACAGCCCTGCGGCCTCGATCTCCGCCTCATTGACCCCCGTGGGGCCTTCCGCGCACGGCGCGACATAGAGTGCATCGGTCGGGCAGTAGATCTCGCACAGGAAACAAGTCTGGCAGTCGCTCTGGCGGGCGATTACCGGCGCCTTCTGCCGTACCGAATCGAAGACATTGGCCGGACACGCCTTGACGCAGATGTCGCAGGCGATACAGCGATCGGTGGAGACGATTTCAATCATGGCGCACGACCATCAGGTTACGCACGACCCCGGGATTTCGGAGCGCGTGACATCGATGCGATCGAGGTCCGATACATTGAACGAGCAGACGAACTGCGGGTCTGCCGCCGGCAAGTCGAGGCGGCGTTGCATGCCGCGGCTTTCTGCCCGAGCCAACGCGCTGGCATAGGCCCAGCGGCTGGTTGCTGTCAATGCCGCTGCCTCGCGCGACTTGACCGCACCGACGCCTATGCCCGGCAGGTGGTCGCGCAACTCGGTCCATGTTCGATCGAGCCGCTCCAGCGACTGGCGCAGCGTTGCGTCCCGACGAAAGAAATTGCGCTGCAGAGGAAGGAACTCTTCGCGCACCGTTTGCAGAATATCGTCCGCGCTGGAATCCGAATACGCAGATGCCGCAGGGCGCAGCCCCGCCCGGCCGAGCCCCGTTACGCGGCGATCCCGAATGCTGCCCACTTCGCGCGCCGCGAAATTCGCGGCGGCTCGTCCCGCCCAATTGCCCGAGGCGATCGCCCAGGACGAATTCGGTCCGCCGCCGCCGGATATCGCGCCCGTCAAGCGTTCGCGGCTTGCCGCATCGCCGGCGGCATAAAGGCCGGGAACACCAGTCGAGCAATCATCCCCCGTCAACTTGATTCCGCCGACGCCGCGCACGGTGCCCTCGCAGCGCAGCGTCACCGGAAAGCGCTGGGTAAACGGATCGACTCCGTTGCGATCGTACGGCAGGAAGCAATTCGGCTGTGCCTGTCTGAGCCACAGCCTCAGCTCGGGAATGCCCCTGTCGAGCTGCGCCCACACGGGCCCTTCGAGCAGGGCTCGGGCAACGACCACGTAGCGCTCCTTGCTGGTGTCGAGCCGGCTGCCGTCCTCACGGAAAAAGCTCGCCCATACGAACGGCATGCCCTTGTTGATCGAGCTCTGTATCGGCGCACACGCGTATTGCGCCGAGAATTCCATGCCGGACAACGCCGCGCCTGCCTCGACCGCCATCAGATAGCCGTCGCCGGTCAATCCGGTCGCGCCCAGCATGCGCTCGCCGAAAGCGCAGCCGCCGGTTGCCAACACGACCGCGCCGGCACGCACCTGCCATGGCCGGTTGCGCTGGCGGTCGATGCCGGCGGCTCCGGCGATCACGGCGGAATCGACCAGCAGCTCGAGCGCCGGGTGATGGTCGAGAATCGCGACTCCGGCGCGGAGGAGGCGCCGCCGCATGAAAGCCATGTAATCGGGGCCACGCAGATTGGCGAGGTACGGCTTGCCCGAATCATTGATGGGGAATTTGTAGCCCCAGTCTGCGAGCGCATGCAGCCGCTGCCATGCCATTTCCAGCGTGCGATCGACCCAGCGCGGCACGGCCAGTTCGCCGTTCAGCAACTGCCGGCGCGCGACCGCGGCCTCGCGCTCTGCGCCCGGCGGCACGAACCAGGTGCCGGTGTTGGTCGGCGCGGTCGCACCGCTGGTGCCGAGATATCCCTTGTCGACTACGACGACGCGTGCGCCCGCCTCGGCTGCCGCGAGCGCCGCCCAGGACGCCGCCGGCCCGCCGCCAATCACCAATACGTCAGCGACGAGCTCGAGCATCTCGGCACCGCGCTGATGATGAACCAGTTGTCTCAGGGTCGACACAAGGTGCTCAATCCGCAACAGCAGCACCGCGCTGACAGCGTACAGCGATCAACGCGACCATGATTCATGGCATCACGACGCCGACAAGAACCCGCTCCTCGCAAGCGAACGGGAGGCTCGATCGGCCTCTTCACCGAGGGCACTGTACTGCCGACGCGACAGGCGGTCAATCGACCAGGCGCACAAGTCCGTTTTGCTACTTGGCGATGCGCTCGACCAAGCGCACAATTCCCGAGCCATGAATAGAGCGACCCTGTCTCCGCCGTTATCCCCACTCGAAGCCGCCCGCCAGCTTGCCCCGCTAGTTCGGGAATACGCTGACCAGACCGACGCGACTCGCGAGTTGCCGAAACCTGTCTTCCACGCACTCGCCGACGCGGGCCTCTATCTGATGTCCGTGCCGCGTGTTGTCGGCGGGCTGGAGGTCGACTTTCCGACTTATGTTCAAGTCCTCGAGGAGCTGGGCAAAGCCGATGCCAGCACGGCCTGGACCGTGAGCCAGGGCGCCAACTGGGCGACCTATTCGGCCCGAATGGCGCCTGACGTGGCGCGCGAAATCTGGGTCGACACGCCACGTAGCGTGGTGTCGAATTCTCCCGGTGCCACCGCGAAGGCCGTGGTGGTGCCGGGGGGCTTTCGCGTCACCGGTCGCCAGCCTTTCAGCACGGGCTGCAAACACGCTTCATGGGTAGCGGCGCATGCTCAGGTCATTGAAAACGGCGAGGTAAGACAGTGGAACGGGAAACCGGAAGTGCGCTATTGCCTCGTGCCCATTGCGCAAGCCGAGCTGCTCGACACGTGGCACACGCGGGGAATGCGCGGCACGGGCACCCATACCTTCGAGGTCAAGGACGTCTTCGTGCCCGAGGCGCGAACCGTGTTCCCTTACGGCGCGCCGGTGATCAGCCATGGCCCGCGCTACAAGATTCCGCTGACGCTGGGATTCGCGGCCGGTGACGGCATGGTCGCTCTTGGCCTCGCGCGAAGCTGTCTGGACACCTTCTTCGAGGTCGCCGGCTCGAAGGCTCCGCGCAACATGCAGGGCCTTCTGCGCGATCAGGCGATCACCCAGTTCACCGTCGGTCAGGCCGAAGCGGCCCTGCGCTCAGGTCGCGAATATCTCCTGGCGGCGGCACGCGACATCTGGAACGAGGCAACGTCGACCGAGGCGCCGACGCTGAGCCTGGACCAACGCATGAATCTGCGCCTTGCGGCGACTCATGCAATTCGGCTTGCCGCCCAGATCGTGGAGAGCGTTTACACCGCGTGCGGCGCGACGGTCGTCTTCGATGGCCACCTGATCCAGCGCCACTTCCTGGACATGCACGTGATCACCCCGCACTCGCAAGGCCGCCTTGCCCACTACGAGCTGGTGGGCAAGCACACTCTGGGACTGCAGATCGATGAATCGCGGCTATAGCTTGGGGTTTCCGCGCCTAGGCGCTCGCGAACGCGTTTCGATCGCGTAGGCAGCATTCACCGGAGCAAATGAGAATTCCTATCTGAGCGCCAGGCACTGCCCTGTGCATCGGACCCTGCGGCGTATACTGCGATGGGAAGAAGGGGGAGCCAATGAAAGTCTACGAACGCATGGCAGACGCATTCGAAGCCGAAGGCACGACGCACGTCTTCGGCATGATGGGTGACGGCAACATGTACTGGATGAACGCGCTTCTCGACCGCGGCGTGAGCTGCATCGAGGTGCGTCATGAAGGCGTCGGGATGGGCATGGCGGACGGCTGGGCGCGTCACCGGCAGACGCCGGGCGTGGCCACCGCGACCTGCGGTCCGGGCGTGACCCAGCTCGCGACGGCGCTCGTCGTCGCCGCGCGCGCCGAATCGCCGGTCGTCGCTTTCGTCGGCGAGCGTCCGGCGAAAGATCCGGATTACCACCAGCGGTTGAACCAGTCGCGCTTCGCGGACGGTGTCGAGACGGCCTACATCCATCTCGACACGGGCGAGTTCGCCGATGAAGCCGTGCGCAGAGCGTTCTATACCGCCAAGCTGGAACGCCGTCCCGTGATGCTGAGCTGCCCGATGGACGTGCAGCAGGAGAAATGGGAGGACGACGAGCCCTACCGGCCTTCCGCGACCCTGAAGCCCCAGCGCGCCGGTGCGATCGACAGGGACGCGCTCGAGCAAGCCGCCGAGCTGATCGCGAAGAGCAGGAAGCCCGTGATCATCGTCGGCCGCGGCGCAATCTGGTCGGGTGCGGATGACGCAGTACTGAAGCTGGGGAATCGCATCGGCGGCCTCATCGGCACGAGCCTGCGCGCAAAGACCTGGCTTGCCGACCGCACCGAGTATCACGCGGGCGTGTCGGGCCTCTACGCGACGCGGGCCACCATGCAGCTCTTCCACGACGCCGACGTCGTGATCGGCGTAGGCGCGAGCCTCAACCGCCACACGACGGAACATGGGTACATCTTTCCCTCGGCAAAATACATCCAGCTCGATCCCAAGCCTCATATCGTGCTGGGCAACGGCCATGGCGCCGACGTCTACGTGCAGAGCGACGCGAAAGAAGCGTTGGAAGCGCTCGATGGCTTGCTTGCGAAGCGCGGGTTTCAACAAGCCGGCTATCGCACGGGCGAGACGCTCGAGCGGCTGTCGAACATGTACGAGGACCGTGCCGAGTTCGAGATCGAGGCCGGCACCATCGACCCGCGTCTGGTGGTGCGCGCGGTGGACGACCTCGTGCCGGGCGATGTGGGTCTCTTCATCGGCAACGGCGCGAGCTCCGCGATCACCACGATGAACACGTACAAGGCGCGTCCCTACGTGCACGCGTCCGGCTTCTTCGGCTGCATCGGCCAGATGCTGCCGACCGCGATGGGCGCGACCATCGCGAACGGCAACAAGCCCGCGGTGCTGGTCGACGGCGACGCGAGCACGATCATGCACCTCTCGGACTTCGACACGGTCGTGCGCTGCAAGATGCCGCTGCTGATTGTCGTGCTGAACGACGAGGCGCTCGGCTCCGAATACCAGAAGCTGCGCGCGCACGACATGGACCCGGAGACCTCCGCGATTCCTTCGCCCGACCTCGGCGCCATCGCCCGGGCATATGGCGCCCGCGGCTGTCTCGCGCGCACCGTGGAGGAGGTGCGCAAGGGCGTGCAGGAGTGGGTGTCGAAACCCGGGCCGATGATCATCGACTCGCGCATCTCGCGCGCCGTAATCAACGTGCCGCACCGGCGCGTGCTCTACGGCAAGGACGAATAGCTATTCGAACCGCCGCCGCGCACGTGCGAGGTCGAAGGGCCGTTCCACGAGCGTTTCTACATTGGCGTTCCAATCGTGGAGAGAGCAAAACTGCATGAATCAGCATCCCTTCGAGATCCAGCGCCTGGTCGATCGTGCGGCGATTCAGGACCTGCTGATGCGCTACTTCCGGGGAATCGATTCGGCCGATCCGGAGCAGGTGCGTGCCTGCTTCACCGACGACGTTCGCGCGGCCTATGACGGGCGCACGTTCGTCGACGGCATCGACGCGCTGATGAGCTCCTTCCTGGCGTTCAGGAACAAGGCGTCAGGGCAATGGATCGAGACCACGCACTTCATGGGAAACCTGAGCTACCTGCGGCTCGACGACGACATCGCCGAGACGGAGGTTTACGCGATCGCGTTCCTGGTAACGCCCGGCACTGCGGCGAATATGGTCGCTATGCGCAGCCTTCGCTACCTCGACCGGCTGCGCAAGACGGCGGGGGCTTGGCGCATCCGGGACCGGGTGCACACACTGGATTGGAGCTGCGAGGTTCCTGTCGCCTCGGTAGCGTCATTTTCAAAGCGCATCACGCAAACACTGCCTGCGCGGGACGGAACATAGGCACGCCCGTGCCCGGACGTCTTAACATTTCCCGGAGCTGAGGCAAGCATCTTCGAGAGGAGCGTACGGATGGCGAAGGACGATCTGCCCTTCGAAGGCGTGAAGGTTCTGGATCTGTCGCAGGGTGTGGCGGGGCCCTATTGCGCCATGCACCTGGCGCGTAATGGTGCAGATGTGATCAAGGTCGAGCCGCCCGGATCAGGCTGCTGGAGCCGGCAGCTCGGCAGGCCCAAGGGCGATCACACGGCGCATTCGGTCATCGTCAACCGCGCCAAGCGCTCGCTCGCCCTGGATCTCAAGACCAAAGAGGGCGTTGCGATCGCCCAGCAGCTCGCCAGGGACTGCGATGTTTTCATCCAGAACTATCGCGTCGGGAAGATCGACAAGTTTGGGCTCGACTACGCAGCCGTGAAAAAGTCCAACCCGGAAGTCATCTATCTCTCCATCACGGGCTTCGGTCAGAAGGGCCCGCGTCACGATCAGCCGGCGACGGACTCGGTCATGCAGGCCTATACGGGGATGATGTCGATCAATCGCGGACCGACAGGCACCCCGCAGCGCATCGAAATGCTGGCGATCGATTTTTCGACCGGCCTGTACGCATTCCAGGCGGTCGCGGCCGCGCTCTACAGGAAAGCGACGAAGGGCCGCGGCGCCTATATCGAAACCAGCCTGCTGGAGTGCGCGCTCGCGCTGCAGGAGGGGGCGATGATGGAATCGTATCTGCAGGGCGGCGCTGCCGAGCCCATCGGTGCGCCGGTCGGCATGTTCAAGACCAGCGACGGCTACATGAGCGTCAATGCGCGGCGCGACGAGCACTTCCGGCGCCTCGCCAAACTGATCGGCAAGGACGAATGGCTCGAAGACCCGCGCTATGCCGATGCGCGTTCGCGCGTCAGGCATCGCGACGAACTGATGGCCGTACTGCGGCCCATCTTCGAGACCAAGACCTCAGACGAATGGATGGAGCTGCTTTCCGGCATCGACATCCTGAAAGCCAAGGTGAATACGTACCAGGATCTTTTCGCCGACCCGCAGGTGCAGGCGGTGGATGCGGTGCGCTGGGTGGAGAACGACACGCTCGGCCGCCTGCCTATGGCGACCATCTGCGGTCAGCACCCGCCCGCGACAGGGGATCGTCTGACCCACAGTCCCCACGTGGGCGAGCACACCCGCGAGATCCTGGATGAACTGGGCTACGACGCCGGCGCCATTCAAAGACTCACTGCC
>JBOIEI010000580.1:0-5103 GCA_050741055.1 Burkholderiales bacterium
GGGAAGAGCGGCGCGGCTGTTTCCCGCCATTGCCCCCAGTCTCGCCGAGGCGCGGCCCGAAGCGCTTGTGCTGGATCCGACCACGGCATGGCGGTTCCTGAGCGACGGTGCGCGCGCGCTTGCCGACGCGGGCTTCGGCGTCATCGTGCCGGCCGAGCTCACTGCGGCGGGGCAACGCCGGCTTCGGCTGCGGATGCGCGTGAATGGGGGAGCCGCTGTCGCGGGGGCGGTTGCCGGCACGGCGGACCTCGGCCTCGATGCGCTCCTGGCTTTCGAGTGGGAGGCTGCCCTCGGCGACGAGACGCTCAACGCACGCGAGCTCGCGGCCCTGGCTCGGCACAAGGCGCCGCTCGTTCGCCACCGTGGCCGCTGGATCGCCGTCGATCCGCGCGAGCTCGCCGAAATCGACCGGCGCCTGGCGCAAAAGACGGGTCGGATCAGCGCGCGCGAGGCGGTGGTCGCGGCGCTCTCGGGCGAGAGGCGCCTGGACGGGATGAACGTCGCGGTGACCGCGGCGGGTGAGTTCGGAGATCTGCTTGCACGGCTGCGCGAGGGCGCGGCCCGCGCGGCCGAACCGCCACCGGGCTTTCGGGGCACGTTGCGCCCGTATCAGGGGCGGGGGCTCGCCTGGCTGCAGACCATGGGCGCCCTGGGGCTTGGCGCGTGTCTGGCCGATGACATGGGCCTGGGCAAGACGATCCAGCTCCTCGCATTCCTGCTGCACCGGTTGCAGCGCGCGGCCGGCGACAGGCGTCCCGCGTTGCTGGTCGCGCCCACTTCGGTGCTGGGCAACTGGGAACGCGAGGCCGAGCGCTTCGCGCCCGATCTTCGCGTCGTACGCCACTACGGTACGGACCGGGCGCGCGAATCCAGGGACATACCGAACGGCGCCGGCATCGTCGTGGTGACGAGCTATGGCCTGTTGCGGCGCGACGTTGGGCTGCTCTCTTGCGTGCAGTGGTCGGTCGTGGTGCTCGACGAAGCCCAGAACATCAAGAACGCCGCATCGGCGACTGCGAAAGCGGCGCGCGCGTTGCCAGCGGCGCATCGCTTCGCGCTCACCGGCACGCCGGTCGAGAATCGCCTCGCCGAGCTGTGGTCGATCTTCGAGTTCGCGAATCCGGGACTGCTCGGTCCGCTCGAATCCTTCCGCCGCGAGTTCGCCGTGCCCGTCGAGCGCTACGGCGACGACCAGGCCGCAGGGCGCCTGCGCCGTATCGCGAGCCCCTTCCTGCTGCGGCGACTCAAGAGCGATCCCGCCGTTATCCAGGATCTGCCGCCGAAGAACGAGATGAAGGTCGTGTGCACCTTGACCCGCGAGCAGGCGACTCTCTACCAGGCGGTGCTCGACGAGGAGATGCGCCGCATCGAATCGGCCGACGGCATCGAGCGCCGGGGCCGGGTGCTGGCGCTCCTCATGTTCCTGAAGCAGGTCTGTAACCACCCCGCCCAGTACCTCGGCGAAGCGGGGCCGCTGCCGCGGCGATCCGGCAAGCTCGACCGCACGGCGGAAATGCTCGAGGAGGCGCTCGCCGCGGGCGACAAGGCGCTCGTCTTCACCCAGTTCCGCGAGATGGGCGATCGCCTGGTTGCGCACTTCAGGCAACGGCACGGGATCGAGGTCGCGTTCCTGCATGGCGGCACGCCGCGCAAAGCCCGCGACGAAATGGTGCGCCGTTTCCAGGAGGAGGCGCACGGCCCGCGCATCTTCGTGCTCTCCGTCAAGGCGGGTGGCACCGGTCTCAACCTGACGGCGGCGAGCCACGTGTTCCACTACGACCGCTGGTGGAACCCCGCGGTCGAGGACCAGGCCACCGACCGTGCCTATCGCATCGGGCAGAGCCGAAGCGTGCAGGTCCACAAGCTCGTGTGCGCCGGTACGGTCGAGGAGAAGGTCGACCGCATGCTGGAGAGCAAGCGCGATCTCGCCGCCAAAGTGGTGGGCACGGGCGAGAGGTGGATCACCGAGCTCGGCAACGGCGAGCTGCGCGAGCTGTTCGCGCTGTCCGCGAACGTTGCCGTCAGCGGTGAGGACGACGCGACCGATGACGGTGACATCAAGCGTACGAACAGACCGGCTGGCGGCAAGCGCCGTCGCGGCGCGGCGCGCATCGTGGAAGCACGCCCATGAGCCGCCGGGACGAATGGGGCTGGTACAAGCCCGCGCCAAAGCAACCGCCCCCCGAGCGCGGCATCAGGCTGAAGAAAAGCGCTGCTACCTGGTGGGGGCAGCGCTGGGTCGAGGCGCTGGAGCGCATGTCGCGCGGCTATTCGAACCGGCTCGCCCGCGGCCGCAGCTACGCGCGCGCGGGCCGCACGCACGATCTGGTCGTGAAGGCCGGGCGGGTGAGCGCCAAAGTCACCGGCTCGCGTCCCACGCCGTACACGGTGACGATCGCGCTCACGAAGCTCGGCGACGCAGTCTGGAGCAAGGCGATCGCGGCCATGGCCGGCAAGGCGCAGTTTTCCGCGGAGCTGCTGGCAGGCGAGATGCCGCGGGACATCGACGCCGCGTTCAAGGAGGCCGGGGCAAGCCTCTTTCCGTTGAAGGAGACCGACCTCCTTACGAAGTGCACCTGCCCCGACTGGGCCAATCCGTGCAAGCACGTGGCCGCCACGCACTACGTGCTCGGCGAGGCGCTCGATCGCGATCCGTTCCTGCTGTTCGAGCTGCGCGGCCACTCCAAGGCGCAAGTGCTCGATGCCCTGCGCGCGGCACGAATGGTCAAGGGAAGCAGCGGGCGATCGCGCAAGGGAGCGAAACGTGCCGCGGCGCCGTCCGGCGAGATGCCTACCGTCGTCCTTGGAAAGCTCGATGCGTTCGACTACGACCAGGCGCGCGGGCCGCTTCCCGCGCTGCACTTGAGCTTCGAGCCTGTACCGGTTGCGGGTGGGCTGATCCCCCAGCTCGGGAAGCCGTCCGGTTGGAGCTGCGACGTCTCACCCGGCGATCTGCTCGGCCCGATGATCCAGCGGGCGGCTGACAAAGCGCGCAGCCTCGCCATGGCCGAGGTGCAACCTGCGCCCGATCCGGACTCGATGTGAACGGCGCAATCCCACCGCGCCGCAAATCCACGGCTGTAGTCGCAGCCTCGGCGGTTGAACGTGCGCTGCGCCGAGCTCAATCGTTGCTTGCTCTTCGGAACGGACACGAGGGCCGCAACGTCCTCGGACCATGGATCGTCGAAGAGCGATTGCTGGCGCGGAGGCTTCATTAGAGATGCCTGATGTCGAAGACCCGGGATGTCTGTCGTCACGACTGAATGCGCCACCATCGCAGGGCACTGAAGGTCATTCTCCGATGATCGAGTTGAAGCGCGTATCGATGCACTACATTCTGGGTGGATCGCGCATCGACGTGCTCGAGGGTGTGGATCTGAGCGTCGCGCGCGGCGAGCGAGTCGCGGTCGTCGGCCCGTCCGGCTCGGGCAAGACGACGCTGCTCGTGCTGCTTGCCGGGCTCGAGCGGCCGGCCGCGGGTTCGGTCGAGCTCGATGGCGCGCGGGTGGACACACTTTCAACGGATGAGCTGGCCGATCTGCGGCGCGATCGTGTCGGCATCGTCTTTCAGTCGTTCCATCTCGTGCCGAGTCTCAACGCGCTCGACAACGTGGCGCTGCCTCTGCAGATTGCGGGCGATCGAGACGCGGCGAAGCGGGCGTGCTCGCAGCTCGAGCGGGTCGGCCTTGTGGAGCGCATGTCACATTACCCTGCACAGCTTTCAGGAGGCGAGCAGCAGCGCGTGGCGATCGCGCGTGCCATGGTGCATGCGCCCAAGGTACTGCTCGCCGACGAGCCGACAGGCAATCTCGACGACCATACCGCCGAGGGAATTCGCGACCTTCTCTTTGCGCTCAACGAGCAATCGGGGACGACGCTGCTTCTGGTGACCCACGACCTCGATTTCGCCGCACGCTGCAACCGAATCCTGCGTCTGCACGACGGGCAGCTCAGCGAGATCTCGCCGGTACACGGCCGTGATGCGCTTCCTGTTTAGCTTCGCCTGGCACGATCTGCGCGCGACCGGGCGTGCGCTTTGGGTGTTCTGCGCGTGTCTAGCGCTCGGCGTCTCGCTCGTCGCCGCGGGCGGCGGTCTGTTTCGGCAGGTCAGCGCGAATCTGCAGGCCGACGCGCGTGCGCTCTTCGGTGGCGACCTCGAACTGAGGCATGACCGGCCGCTCACCGAGCGTGAGCTCGCCTGGATGCAGAAGCGCGCGGTCGTGTCGCTGCTCGTCGAACTGCGCACCATGCTGAGAACCCCCGAGGGGCGCGCGCAACTGATCGAGCTGCAAAGCGCCGATGGCAACTATCCCCTCTACGGCCGTATCGAGCTCGATCCGCCCGCAAGGCTCGATGCCGCGCTCGGGTACAGCAACGGCACCTGGGGTGCGGCGATCGACGCTGCGCTCGCGCGTCGTCTTGGACTCGAACCCGGAGATACGGTGACGCTGGGCGAGCTCGATCTTGCGGTGCGCGCGATCGTGGTGCGCCAACCGGACCGCAGCTTGCGCGCCGACTGGCGGGGCCCGCCCGTACTGATCGCAGCGCAGGCACTTGCCGCCACACAACTGGTGCAGCCCGGCAGCCGCCTTGCGTATCGCTATCGCATCAGGACCAGCGAGGAGCCGGCGGCGTGGCGTGCGGCTGCGCTCGAGGCGTTTCCGCAGGCCGACTGGGACGTGCGAACGTACGCCGAGCGCAGCGAGCGCATCGCCGAAGTGCTGAATCAGATCGGCTCGGGCCTCCTTCTGATCGGCTTCAGTGCCCTGTTCATCGGCGGGCTCGGCGTCTTCAACAGCGTGCAGTCTTACCTGCAGGGGAAGCTTGTCACGCTCGCGACCTTGCGTGCGATCGGCTTGCGCGACGGACGTCTCGCTGCCGTCTATCTTTGGCAGCTCCTGATGCTCGCAGGTGCTGCCAGCCTGTTGGGCACGTTCATCGGCGGCGCGCTCGCGCTGGCGGGCACTGCGCTGGCCGCCGAAGGTCTTCCGCTCGCGCCGGCGCTCGGTGCGCTCGTCTTGCCGCTCGCACTGGCCTGGCTTTTCGGTGTGCTCACGGCAATCACGTTCGCATTGCCGGCACTTGGCCGCGCACTGTCGATTT
>JBOIEI010000581.1:0-7447 GCA_050741055.1 Burkholderiales bacterium
TTGCACACCAGGTACTTCGCGCCCTGATGCTGGCGCGGCATGAAGCTCCACTTGAGCCCGGTCGGGAAGCCCGCGCCGCCGCGCCCGCGCAGCGCGGACTTCTTCACCTCGGCGATCACCTGCTCGGGCGCGATGCTCTCGCGCAGGATTTTCCCGAGCGCCGCGTAGCCGCCGCGCGCCTCGTAGTCCTTCAGCCGCCAGTCGAGCCCGGTCAGCCCCTTCATGATGACTGCATCGGGCCCGTAGATGTCGCCGGCGAAGGGCGGCAACGGTGCGTTCATTCGGGTTTCCTCTGCTCTTCGATCAGCGCGTCGATCTTCTCCGGCGTCATCCACGACAGCATTGTCTTGTTGTTCATCAGCATGACCGGCGCATCGCCGCACGCGCCCAGGCATTCGCCTTCCTTCAGGGTGAAAGCGCCGTCGGAAGTCGTCTCGCCGAATTCGATGCCGAGGCGCTTCTTGAGATGCTCGGCCGCCACGTTGGCGCCCTGCAATGCGCACGGCAGATTGGTGCAAATCGTCAGCTTGCAGCGGCCGACCGGCTTCAGGTTGTACATCGTGTAGAAGCTCGCGACCTCGTACACCGCGATGGGCGGCATTCCGAGGTAATGAGCAACGAAGTCCATGACCTCTGTGGAAAGCCAGCCGTTCTCGTCCTGCGCGATGGCGAGCGCGGCCATGACGGCGGATTGCTTTTCGCCGGCGGGATATTTCGCGCTCTCGCGGTCGATCTTCGCCAGCGCTTCGGGCGAGAGCAGCATCGGTGCGTTCATCGGTCCACCTCGCCGAACACGATGTCGAGCGTTCCGATGATCGCCACCACGTCGGCCAACATGTGGCCGCGCGTCAATTCATCCATGGCAGAGAGGTGAACGAAGCCCGGTGCACGGATCTTCAAGCGAAACGGCTTGTTGGCGCCGTCGGAGACGAGGTAGATGCCGAACTCGCCCTTGGGATGCTCGACCGCGGCATAGGTTTCGCCCTCCGGCACGTGCATGCCTTCGGTGAAGAGCTTGAAGTGATGGATGAGCTCTTCCATGCTGCTCTTCATCGACACCCGTGCCGGCGGCGCCACCTTGTAGTTTTCGACCATCACCGGCCCGGTGTTCTTGCGCAGCCAGTCGATGCACTGGCGCACGATGGCGTTCGATTGGCGCATCTCCTCGATGCGCACGAGATACCGGTCGTAGCAATCGCCGTTGACGCCGACGGGAATATCGAACGCCATGCGGTCGTAGACTTCGTACGGCTGCATCTTGCGCAGATCCCAGGCGATGCCCGAGCCGCGCAACATGGGCCCCGTGAACCCGAGCGCCTTGGCCCGTTCCGGCGTGACGACGCCGATGCCGACCGTGCGCTGCTTCCAGATGCGGTTGTCGGTGAGCAGCGTCTCGTACTCGTCGATGTAGCGGGGGAAACGCTCGATGAAGTCTTCGATGAAGTCGAGCATCGAGCCTTGCCGGTTCTTGTTGAGCGACTTCACCTCGTCCTCGTCACGCAGGCGCGAGGTCTCGTACTGCGGCATGCGGCTGGGCAGGTCGCGATAGACGCCGCCGGGCCGGTAGTACGCGGCATGCATGCGCGCACCCGACACCGCTTCGTAGCAGTCCATCAGGTCCTCGCGCTCGCGGAAGCAATACAGGAACACCGTCATCGCGCCGATGTCGAGCGCATGCGCCCCGAGCCACAGCAGGTGATTCAGGATGCGCGTAAGCTCGTCGAACATGACACGGATGTACTGCGCGCGCAGCGGAACCTCGATGCCGAGCAGGCGCTCGATCGCCATGACGTAGGCGTGCTCGTTGCACATCATGGAGACGTAATCCAGCCGGTCCATGTACGGCAACGCCTGCAGGTACGTCTTGCTCTCCGCGAGCTTCTCGGTCGCCCGGTGCAGCAGGCCGATGTGCGGATCGGCGCGCTCGATCACTTCGCCGTCGAGCTCGAGCACCAGTCGCAACACGCCGTGCGCAGCCGGGTGCTGGGGGCCAAAATTCATTGTGTAGTTGCGTATCTCAGCCATGACGAAGGAAGGGCGTGGAAGCAACGAAGCAATGAATTTCGGCGTAGACTAACTTGCACTGTCGAATGAAAGAGACAGCGCAAGTTAAGCACGCAGTGCGGCCGAAGCCAAAGTTCATCGGACAGTTGCGGATCGAAGCCATGCCCCTACTCCGAGTCCCCATAACTCTCTTCCCGAACGATCCGAGGCACATTGTTGCGCGGCTCGATCGTCACCGGCTGGTAAATCACGCGCCGCTGGTCGGCGTCGTAGCGCATCTCCACCGTGCCGCTGAGCGGGAAATCCTTGCGGAAGGGATGGCCGATGAAACCGTAGTCGGTGAGGATACGCCGCAGATCCGGATGGCCCTCGAACACGATGCCGAAGAGATCGAACGCCTCGCGCTCGAACCAGTTCGCCGCCGGCCACACGTCGATCACCGAGGCGACTCTCGGCATGTCGTCGTCCTCGCAGAACACCCGCACACGCAGCCGCTGGTTGCAGGCGAGCGACAGCAAGTGGTAGACGACGGCGTAGCGCGGCCCTTCGTAGCCGACGCCGTAGCTCTCGTAGTCGACGCCGCAAAGATCGACCAGCAGCTCGAACTGCAGGCCCGTGCCATCGCGCAGCGTCGTCATGGCCTGGATCAGATCGGCCGCCGGAATCACGATCGTGACCTCGGCGCCCGTCACGACCGGATCGGTCAGGCGCTCGCCGAGAACGGCGCGCAGCGACTCGACCAGCGTTGCGGTTGAGCTCGTCATTGTGTTCATCCTGATTGCGCGCCAAGCCGATGTTCCGGCCCTGCATGCGCGTGCGGCTCCCTGGCTGCCCGCTCAGCGGGCGATGGTGTTGGTGCGCTTGATCTTGTTCTGCAGCTGAATGATTCCATACAGCAATGCTTCGGCGGTCGGCGGGCAACCGGGGACGTAGACATCGACCGGCACGATACGATCGCAGCCGCGCACCACCGAATACGAGTAATGATAGTAACCGCCGCCGTTGGCGCACGAGCCCATCGAGATGACCCAGCGCGGCTCGGACATCTGGTCGTACACTTTGCGCAGCGCCGGGGCCATCTTGTTGCACAGCGTGCCGGCCACGATCATCACATCCGACTGGCGCGGGCTGGGGCGAAAGATGATGCCGAACCGGTCCAGATCGTAGCGCGCCGCGCCCGCGTGCATCATCTCCACCGCACAGCATGCGAGCCCGAACGTCATGGGCCACAGCGAACCCGTGCGGGTCCAGTTGATCAGGTTGTCGGCCGTCGTGGTGACGAAGCCCTTCTCGGTCACGCTATCCATCGTGCTCGCTTCCCATGCGCTATTCCCATTCCAGTGCGCCTTTCATCCACTCGTAGACGAAGCCGACGACGAGGACGAGCAGGAACACACCCATTGAGATCACGCCGAACCAGCCGAGTTCTTGCAGCACGATCGCCCACGGAAACAGGAACGCGATCTCCAGATCGAACAGGATGAAGAGGATGGCGACGAGGTAGTAGCGCACGTCGAATTTCATGCGCGCATCCTCGAACGCCTCGAAACCACACTCGTACGGGGAAAGCTTGTCCGGATCGGGCCGGTTCACCCCGAGCCAGGTGCCGGCGGCCCATCCGAGCGCCATGGGTACGAACCCGATGGCCAGGCCCACCAGCAGGAACATCAGGATCGGAAAATAATTCTCGAGCATCCTAGCTATCCGCCCATCACTGCGGGGGCCGTGTCGCATCCAGGTTCCGTGACAAGGCCGGCGAGGCTTGGGACTGCAACGCCAGCCGATACTGGTGCCGACGGTGAGACTCGAACTCACACGGCTTTCGCCACCGCCCCCTCAAGACGGCGTGTCTACCAATTCCACCACGTCGGCAGGTTTTCCGCGGAATCCTTCGCTGCCCGGCCGCGATCCGGGCATGCCTCACTTTACTTCGGCACCTCACCCGCCTTCGAACCGTCCGGCGAAGGTGCAGCCGGGCTGGGCGTCGGGACCGAGGTGGGCGGTATGCTTTCGGGCGCCGACTTCCTTTCCTCGCCCGCCTTGGTGCGCTCGATCACGCCCTGGGTCTCGGTGCGGTTGCTACCCAGGTAGGTGAGGCCGAGGCTGGTCACGAAAAAGACCGTGGCCAGTATGGCGGTCGCCCGGGAAAGAAAGTTGGCCGAACCGCTGGAGCCGAAAAGGCTTCCGGCGGAGCCGCTGCCGAAAGCGGCGCCCATGTCCGCGCCCTTGCCGTGCTGCAGCAGCACGAGCCCGACCACGCCTGCACCGACCAGCACATGAAAAATCAGAAGAAATAATTCCATGGTCTCTTCCGGCGGCTAATGCGGCCCGCCCGCCGCCTCGCAGATCGCGAGGAACTCCTTGGCATCGAGCGAAGCCCCGCCCACCAGCCCGCCATCGATATCCGGCATCGTGAAAAGCGCCTGCGCATTGCTGCCTTTCACGCTGCCGCCGTAAAGAATCTGCAGAGCACCGGCAACGGCCGCATCCTTCGCCGCGACGCGGCCCCGAATCAAAGCATGCACGGCCTGCGCCTCGTCCGGCGTGGCCGTCTTGCCGGTACCGATGGCCCACACCGGTTCGTACGCCAACACGGCCTGCGCCAGCGCCGCCACACCGGCCCGCGCGATCACGGCGTCCAGTTGTTCGCAGACCACCGCTTCGGTCGCCCCGGCGTCTCGCTGGGCGAGCGTTTCGCCGACACAAACGATCGGCAGCAAGCCTTGCGACTGCGCAGCCTGCATCTTGCGCGCCACGAGCGCACTGTCCTCGGCATGCAACGTCCGCCGCTCCGAGTGACCGACGATGACGTAGCGGCAGCCGAACTCCTTCAACATCGCTGCCGAGACTTCGCCGGTATACGCACCCTTCGCCTGCTCGCTCACATCCTGCGCGCCCCAGGCGATCGGACTTCCCTGCAGCGACGCTTGCGCTTGAGCCAGGTAGGGGAACGGAACACAAACGGCGCTTTGGAATCCGCGGGTGGAAGCAAGACCTGCCTTGAGGGCACCGAGCAGGGCCTCGTTCTCGGTCAAGCTGCCATGCATCTTCCAGTTGCCGGCAACGAGTTGACTGCGCATCTCGGGCATCAACAGTCTAAACTGTCGAATGTTACCGCTTCCGTTCGATCCGGGTCAATTTGCGGCGGTGCAGGGTGAAGCGTGAACGGTGAAGAGTGAATGCGTGAAACATGAATGGCCGCTTACGCCCCCGCGCATCCTCACCCTTCACTTTTCACCGTTCACTCCCGTAGCTCCTCACGCCGCAGCCCGACGCACACAGTCGGCGATATCGTTCGCCAGCTGCTCGACCTGGTCGCGCGGCTCGCCTTCGACCATGACCCGGATGACCGGCTCCGTTCCCGAGGGGCGCAACAGCACCCGCCCTAGCGAGCCGAGCTTCGACTCGGCCAACGAGACCGCTTTCGCGACTGCCGGATTTTCATGGCAGTCGAACTTGCGGTTGACGCGGACATTGACCAGCACCTGCGGATAGAGCGAGAGCCCGGCGGCTGCCTGCGCCAGCGTCTGTCCGCTTCGGCGCAGCGCGTGCAGGACCTGGAGCGCCGATACGATGCCGTCTCCCGTGGTGTGCTTGTCCAGGCAGACGATGTGCCCCGAGCCTTCCCCGCCGAGCTGCCAGCGCTTGGCGACGAGCTGCTCGAGTACGTAGCGGTCGCCGACCGCCGCGCGTGCGAACGCAATGCCCATGCTCTTCAGGGCATTCTCCAGCGCCAGGTTGGTCATCAGCGTGCCGACGACACCGCCCCTGAGCGAGCCGCTGGCATGCCGGTGGCAGGCGATCACGTACAGCAGCTGGTCGCCGTCGTAGGTTCTCCCGTCCTGGTCGATCATCACCAGCCGGTCGCCGTCGCCGTCGAGCGCGATGCCGAGATCGGCGCGATGCTGGCGCACCGCCGCGCGCAGCGTCGCCGGCTGCGTCGCGCCGCACTTGTCGTTGATATTGAGCCCGTCCGGCTCGTTGCACACCGAGACCACTTCCGCGCCCAGCTCGTGGAAGACGTGCGGGGCGATGTGGTAGGTCGCACCGTGCGCGCAATCGACCACGATGCGCAGGCCCCGCAGGTCGAGCTCGCTCGGAAACGTGCTCTTGCAAAACTCGATGTAGCGCCCGTCGGCGTCGCGCACACGGCTCGCCTTGCCGAGCTGCGCCGAGGGTTTGGGTACGAGCGGCTCGTCGATGCCTGCCTCGATCTGCTCCTCGGTCGCGTCGGGCAGCTTGTTGCCGTCGGAGGAAAAAAACTTGATGCCATTGTCCTCGAACGGATTGTGCGAAGCGCTGATGACAATGCCTGCCTGCAGGCGCAGCGCGCGCGTGAGGTAGGCAACCGCGGGCGTGGGCATCGGACCGGTCAACAGGCTGTCGACGCCGGCCGCCGACAAGCCCGCTTGCAACGCCGCCTCCAGCATGTAGCCGGATATGCGCGTGTCTTTGCCGATGAGAACCGCCGGCCGCTCGCCTTGCGACAAGTGCCAGTCAGCGGCTGCGAGCACTTTCCCGGCCGCGAAACCCAGACGCATCACGAAATCCGGCGTGATGGGCATCTCGCCCACTCGGCCGCGTATGCCGTCGGTGCCGAAGTATTTTCTGGCCATGATGAATTCCGGATCGGACGATGTGCCAACTACGGCTGGCCGCGCGAAAACTGTGAAAGTACGAGATCACGCGCCCGCGTGCATCGCCTCGAACACGGCGAGCGCGTCGCGCGTGGCGGCGACGTCGTGGACGCGCACGATTCTAGCCCCGTTCACAACGGCCAGCAAAGCGGCAGCGACGCTGGCGTACGTGCGCTCGCCGGCCGGGAGGCCGGTGATCGTTCCCAGCGTGGACTTGCGCGACAGGCCGGCCAGCACCGGGTAGCCGAGGCCCGCGATATCGCTGAGACGGCGCAGTAAGTCCAGGTTGTGTCGCAGCAGCTTGCCGAAGCCGAAGCCCGGATCGACGACGATCCGGTTGCGGGCGACGCCGGCCTGTTCGGCTGCCTGTGCGCGGCTGCGGAGGAAGGCCGCGACTTCGTTCACCACGTCGTCATAGTGCGGCGCAAGCTGCATGGTGCGCGGCTCGCCCTGCATGTGCATGAAGCACAGCCCCGCATTCGAAGGGGCCACGGCCTCGAGCGCACCGGAGGCGCGAAAGGCGTTCACGTCGTTGATCATATCGGCGCCATGCTCGAGCGCCGCGCGCATGACCTCGGTCTTGCAGGTATCGATCGACAGCACCACGCCGGCGTCGGAAAGCCCGCGCAGAACGGGTAGCACGCGCGCAATTTCGTCTGCCGCAGGCACGCTTTCGGCACCCGGCCGGGTCGATTCGCCGCCGATATCGATGATCGCCGCGCCCTCGCGCGCCAGCTCGAATCCGTGCGCGATGGCGACTGCCGGCTTGAAATAGGCGCCACCGTCGGAGAAGGAGTCGGGCGTGA
>JBOIEI010000582.1:0-2711 GCA_050741055.1 Burkholderiales bacterium
CCGCGCACCTCGACGACAATGCGGCCCAAGTACTCGGCGAGAATGGCGAGCACGACGAACAGCAGGCCGAACAGCGCCGACGTGATCGCCAGCGACGAGGCCCAGCCGGGCACGACCGCTCGGTCGAGCCACCAGCCGAGGATCGCGTAGCTGACGCCGAGAAGCGACAAGGTGGACGCCGCGAGCCCGATGACGACGGCGATGCGCAGCGGCACGAGAGAGAACGAGCTGATGCCGTGCCATGCAAGCCTGAGCATCTTCCGCATGTCATAGCTGCTCGCGCCGGCATGGCGCTCGCAGCAATCGAACGGCACACTCGTGGTCGCGTAGCCCACCCAATGTACGATGCCGCGCAGGAACAGGCCTTCTTCCTTGAACTTCAGGATCTCGTCGAGCACTTGCCGATCCAGCAAACGAAAATCCGCCGCGCCGGGTTCGATGTGCACGCCGCTCAAATACGAGAAAAGCCGGTAGTACAGTCGCGAAGTAAGCGTCTTGCCCAGGGCCAGGCTGCGCGAATCGCGGCGGATCGCGTGCACGATCTGGAAACCTTCGCGCCACTTCTGGATCAGCAGCGGCAACACCTCGGGGGGATGCTGCAGGTCCGCATCCATCGAGATCACGGCTTCGCCGCGCGCCGCGGCGAGACCCGCGAGCAAGGCGTTCTGATGGCCGAAGTTTCGCGACAGCCGCACGCCGCGAACCCGGGAGTCTGCGGCGGCCAGCGCCCTTACACGGGCCCAGGTATCGTCGGTGCTGCCGTCATCGACGATCACCAGCTCCCAGTCGGAGCCGTCCCAGCCGCCAATCTGGACCTGCATTTGCGTGCTTACGCGCGCATGCAGCAACGCGATGTTGCGCTCTTCGTTGTGGGCTGGTACGACAATGGAAATCATGTTGGCTGCATCACAAGTGGCGCATCGATTGTCTCACCATAGCGCGGCGGTTGCGCTCGATCGAGCTGGCATTCGAAGGCAAGAACGCCGCTCCGGGTATCGCGGATGACAGTGAATCTGGACGTATTCGACGCCTTGCCACTCAAGGAACGGCTGTTCGTGCGCGGCCGGCTGGCTTCCGCGCCGCTGCACGAGTTGGCGGCGCGCGCGCAGGGACTGTCGCTTCTCGACGTCGGTTGCGGTCATGGTGCCTTGGTCGCGTTGCTCGCCGTTGGCCGACCCGAGCGTCATGTGGTCGGCATCGATCCCGACACGCGCAAGATCGATTGGGCGCGCCGGTCGGTTGGGCGCTGCAGTAATGTGGAACTCATCGCATGCACGATTGATGCCCTGGCCGCCGAGCGGCCTGCCGAGTTCGACACGGTACTCGTGGCCGACGTTCTCTATTTGCTGGCCGCGGAAACGTGGGCGCCGTTCCTGGATGCCGCCCACGGGCTCCTGAGGCCCGGCGGGCGCCTCGTACTCAAGGAGGCCGAAGACGACGGCTCATGGCGCATGACCAAGGCATTGTGGCAGGAGCGGCTGATGGTGCATCTCTTGCGACGCACACATTCGAGTGGCGCCGTAGGGTTTGTGCCGCGCGAAATGCTCACCGAGGCGCTGCATCGTGCACGCTTCACGATCGACGAAACGGTGGGCCTCGCGCGCGGCTATTCCACGCCGCATGTGCTGTTTACGGCGCGAGCTGCCTGATCCACGCTGCTCTCAGAGGTAGCGCCGCGTGTTCGTGCTGCCGCGTGCTCGAACAATCAAGGGGCGCGCTTCGGCGTAGCGGGAAAGACCGTAGTGCCGCGCGTTTTGTGCTGCCGTGTGCTCGAACGGGCATCGTTTCTTCGATGCTCGTGGGTGCGGTGGAGCGCACTATGCCGGCGCCAGCACCTTCTGCGGCGGCGGAGCCGTGTGCCGCGGTAACGACATCGCTAGCGGCACGCCCACGCAGCCGACGATGAGGGATGTCGTCAGCGCCCAGGTATAGTCACCCGTCATGTCGAACAGCCCGCCGCCCAGCCAGCCGCCCAGCGCCATGCCGGTGCCGGCGCCGACCATCTCGAACGAATAGATCGAGCTCAGAGGCGCTTTCGCGCCGAAGAGCTGCTTGTTGATGATCGGGAAGCCCACCATTTCGCCGCCGTAGCTCAGGCCGAAGACGATGGCGAAGAGGTAGAAGACCCACGGTTCGGTGGCAAAGAACAGGATGATGACCGGCAGGCTTTGTCCGAGCAGCGACAGCGTGAGCGTGAGGCGGCCGCCGAACCGGTCGGCGATCACGGAAAAGGCGAAGCGGCTGATCACCGAGCTGCCGGCGATTGCAGCCAGCACGCCGGCTGCCTCGACGCCCGGGATGCCTTTGAAGGTGGCCATCGATACGACATGGGCGAGGATGACCGAGTGCGAAAGGCAGCCGAGGTGATGGATCGCGGTCAATCGCCATACGACCGGTTGCTGCAAAACCTCGCGCAGGCTGATCGGCTTCATGGCTGACGCGGGCGCCTGCGACCTTGCCGGCCCGTCTTCGCTGCCATAGGGCTGCAGGCCCTTCGCGGCGGGAGTGCTATGGATGAAGAGCGAAAAGAACGCCAGGATCACGCCCAGGAACAGGCCGATGACGGTGAAGGTGTCCTGCCAGCCCCGGGTTTCGAGCAGCCAGCGAAACAGAGGCGCGAAGATCATCGGCCCGATACCCTGACCCGCCCAATACAGACCCATGACGATGCCGAGGTGGCGGTGAAACCATCGCGTCATGATGACGGGCAG
>JBOIEI010000583.1:0-1631 GCA_050741055.1 Burkholderiales bacterium
AAGCGACCGCTCGCCGGAAAGAACAGGCTCGCAGCCGCGCCCAGTGCCCAGGGCAGCGTGTACACGAAGGCGCCGGAAAGTATCCAGGAGGCCATGTGCATCGGCTGCGGATTCGGCCACAGCGCCTGCGGCCAAAGCGCTTCCGGCGATGCCGACCGGGGCCACCAGGACGACGGCCACATCGAGGCAACGTTGAACAGAGGTTCGCGCAGCGACGCGATGAACGTTCGCATCGCGGCCGCCAGCGGAAAGTCGACGATCAGCGCATGCGCCAGAAATAAAGCCGCGATCGTTCCGGGAGCAACGATTGCGAGTAGCACGCCGGGCTGGGTGCGCAGCAGGCGCCAATGCGGATTGTCGACGTTGGAGTTGAGCAGGATGCAGGCGACCGACACGGCGATCGAACCGATCCCGATAGGGCCGAACCAGATGCCGGGTATCCAGTCGAGCGCATGAATCAGCAACCTCGGAGCCAACAGCGCGAACCCCAGGCACGCAACGATCAGCGTGAGGTTGAGCCACAGGTTGCGCAGGTAGATCGCGATGGTGGACCAGCTGTCGCCGCTGAAGAAACCGAGCCGCAGCACGAGATAGTTGCTGTAGTCGCGCAGCCAGGCGATCTGCGGCGGCTCCGGCTTCTCGCCCACGACGCCGTCGCGCAGCGCCTGTTGCACGCCGCGCGCACCCTGCGGATGGCGATGGACCCACGCCGACAACCAGGCGCCGATATAGCCGCCGCCGGATACTGTCGACAGGTAGTCGAAGCGCGTGAGCAATCCATAGCGGGCGAGCGATTGCAGTATGCCGAGATTGAAAGTCGCGCTGCGGATGCCGCCTCCCGACAGGGCCAGCCCGACGAGACTCGCGCTGCGGGCCCGATTTGCCGCGGCCGCCTCGTCGTCGGAAGCAGGCGGCTCGACCGTCTCGGATTCGAGTCCGCACCTGCTGCGTGCATCAGCGATGAGGTCGATCTCCGCGTTCAGGACATCCTTGAATCGCCTCGGCTGGACTTCCTCGGCCATCGCTTCCGCCTCCCTCGTCGAGCCGCCGCTACTGGCAAGTGCACCGCAGCCGCACACTCTGGCACACGAAAATTCCGCCGCCATCGTCCGCAAGGACGTGGCTGCATGCGGGCCAAGCCCGTAGAATACTTGATTGACTAACCTAACCTCGATGTCGAATCTCGTCATTCAAGGCACCGAAGTCGCAACGGCCGATCTGAAGGCGCTGGCGAAGCTCACAGGTGGCAAGCGCATCGAGCGCATCGGCCCGAATGCTTTCCGGATACACGAAGCTCAGCCGCACACCGATGTAGGGGCTTTGTGTGCTCGCGCGCAGCTCGATCATGCCGATGTGCCCGCGGGCCGGCGGCTCGCCGATTTCGGCCTGGCGGTCATGGACATGGACTCGACGCTCATATGTATCGAGTGCATCGACGAGATCGCCGACATGCAAGGCATCAAGGCCGAGGTCGCGGCGATCACCGCGGCGGCCATGCGGGGCGAGCTCGACTATGCGCAAAGCCTGCGCCGGCGCGTGCAGCTGCTTGCGGGGCTCGACGAAGACGCGCTCGAGCGGGTGTACCGCGATCGGCTGCAACTCACACCGGGCGCGGAGCGTCTGCTGAAGGG
>JBOIEI010000584.1:0-8992 GCA_050741055.1 Burkholderiales bacterium
CCGCGCCGCTGAGTCCGCGGAACTGCTGTTCGCGCGCTACGGCCCGCGCTATCGCATCTATGTCACCGTGGTCGCATTGCTGGGGACCGTGTCCGCAATCGTGACCACCACGACAGTCAACGTCGCCCTGCCCGACATCATGGGCGCATTCGGCATCGGCCAGGACCGCGCCCAATGGATCATGACCGGAAACCTGGCGGGCCAGACCGTCGGGCAGCTCCTGAGCGCATGGCTGATCGCGAGCTTCGGCCAGCGCAGGACTTTCGTCGGTGGGCTGTGCATCTTCGTTGCTTCGCTGCTGGTGGCCGCGCACAGTCCGAACGAACTGGTTCTGGTCGGCGCACGGGTCGTGCAAGGGTTGATGGCAGGCGTACTGCAGTCGCTGACGATGTTCACGCTGTTCAGCGTATTCCCGCCCGAACGGCGCGGGATGGCGATGGGATATTTCAGCATCAACACCATACTCGGACCTGCGATCGGGCCGACGCTGGGCGGGCTCCTGATCGAGTACTTCAACTGGCGCGCCATCTTCTACATGGCGCTGCCATTCAGCCTCGTCGGGATCCTGTTCGGAAGCCTCCTGATGCCGGAGCGCGAGGACACGGACAAGCGCGCCAACTTCGACTGGGTGGGCTTCGCGTTGCTGTGCGCGACGATGTCCTGCCTGCTCGGCGGACTGTCCAACGGGCAGCGCGAGGGCTGGGAGTCCGATTTCGTCGTGGGATCGCTCTTGGTCGCGGCAGGCACGGGCATCGCGTTCATCGCCTGGGAGCTCTACGTGCCACAGCCATTGGTCCAGCTGCGCGTGCTGAAGGTGGGGTCGTTCGCTGCTGCGGCATGCGTCGCCATCGTGTTCGGAATCGGGCAGTTCGGCACGACCTTCCTCATTCCCTTGTTCGTGCAGACGGTGCAGGGGCTCACGCCTCTCGATGCCGGGCTTCTCCTCATGCCGGGAGCGCTGCTGCTCGGCATCTTCATGCCGCTGGGCGGTTATCTCTGCGACCGACTGCCGGCGCGCGCGCTGCTCATCACCGGTTTGGCGAGCTTCGCGGTCTCGACTTACTGGATGCACGACGTCGACGTCAATACGGCATTTTCGTGGATGCTTTTCTGCGTCGTGGTCAGCCGCGTCGGCCAATCGCTCATCAACCCGACGCTGAACGCCACCGCGATGCGATCGCTGCAGACGGCACAGCTGCGGCAGGGTGCGGGAATGATCAACTTCTTCCGCCAGCTCGGTGGTGCGTTCGGCGTCAATCTGCTGTCGGTATCGCTAGATCGCGACACCTTCTTCTACAGCGACCGGCTCACGAGCATGGAAACCGCAGCCAACAGCAGTACCAGGGAGCTGCTGAACGCGATGGAGCAATTGCTCGCGCAGGCCGGCGCATCGCCCGAGTTGCAATCGGCCGGCGCGCTTCATTTCCTCGGCAAGGTCATCTATGCGCAGGCCTACACTTTGGCATTCCGCGATTGCTTCATGATCGTCACGCTAGTGTTTATCCTAGCGTTCATTCCTGCATGGCTCATGGGTCGCAAGGCCCGATAGCCGTGGAGCGTCCACCACGCGCTTGCGCCTGCAGCGGCGGTGGAGCGAGGCAATACGGATTCGGTCGCGAATCGGTTGGTAACGATCAAAACAGCCCCTTGGTTCCGCCGCCGTCCACCGAGATCGCCGCGCCCTGGATGTGACTCGCGGCCGGGGAGACCAGGAACAGCGCCAGCGCCGCAATGTCCTCCGGTTGGCCCAAGCGGCGGACACCGGCTTTCTTGGCCGTTTCGGCCGCGACCTGCTCGACCGTCTTGCCCTCGGCGTCGGCTTGCTGTTTGACGAGCTCGGCATTGCGGTCGGTTTCGGTGCGGCCAGGGTGAATGGTGTTGACGTTGACGCCGTCACGGATGCCGAGGCCTGATAACCCCTTGCCGAAACTGGCCATGGCCGCATTGACCGCGCTGCCGACCAAGTTGCCGGGATTTGGGGTACGCGCCATGCCGCCGTCGATATTGACGATCTTGCCCTGCGCGGCGCTCAGCATTGGCCAGAACAGGCGCGACAGGCGGACGGCGCCAAAGAATTTCAGTGCGAAGCCCTCCATCCAGATTTCGTCGGACTGTTCGAGGAAATTGCCGGCCTTGGTCGCGCCGGCCGAGTTGACCAGGATGTCGCAGCGGCCGTGCGCCTTCTTCACCTGTTCGAATAGCGCTTGGCAACCGTCCGCCGTACCGAGGTCGGCGGCGACGATGGTCGGCTTCGGGGCGTTGGTCGCGGCGATCTCGTCGGCGGTCTTCTTGAGGTTGGCTTCCGACTTGGCAGCGAGTACCGTCTGCGCTCCATGAGCAGCGAGGACCTTGGCAATGGCGCGGCCGATACCGCGGCTGCCACCAGTGATCACCGCAACTTTACCGGACAATTCGTTCGACATAGCCTTGTTCCTTCCTGGACAGTTTGCCAAGGGGCAAAAACTAAAGCTCGCTCTTGCCTATCATATCCGCCTCAACTGCCCCATGAGGCCGCCATCGATGAAGGCGAGGCCTCGGTCGATCGCCGCAATCACGAGGACATGACGCGAAGTTCAAAGAATAGGATATCCAACGCCACGTCCACAATCGGATTTACGGGGACGCGCACCTTTTTTCGATGGACTTGAAAGTCCGGATCGGGCCAGCTGCGCGTGTCCGTGAACGGTAGGTGTCGAGCGAACTCCGCAGCGAGCTCGGTGCTCAAGCGCGAGGCCGCACGCTCGCGACCGAGTGTCCATCGGGCGCTTCTCGGCCAGAACCGTCGCCGGAGGCTACACTATGGGGCCAGTGGAGCGCTCAATGTCGATGCGTCGCATCGCAGCGCCCGGGCCGCGGTCGGTATCGCGGCCGCGTCCAGCGGAAGCGATTGCCCATGAGAGACGAAAAGATCAAGGTACGCGCTACCAGCAATGGCCAAATGCTCGAGGTCGTCGTGCTGAGCAAACGCCTGAGCAGCATCCAGATCGTGCTCGGGGAAGGCGTCCACAGCGTGCGCTGCGAGCTGACGCCGACGCGCAACGGCTCGGCTTACGCCGGTAGCGCCATGGGGCGGGAGCTCGTGTACGAGCGCAGCCGCGACGACGTGAAGGCGGATCTGGCGCGTGCCGAGGGCTTTCGCGAGTTCAGGCGCTAGCTGCGCGGCATGTCTCCAGATCGTAAAAACAGAGACCCGGAAGTATGCGAATCTCGCCAACTCCGGCAACATAGACCTTCATTACGAGACAGGCCATGCAGCAGACGCGAATCCCATATGAGCTTGCCGACGAGCGGAAGCCGCTCGAGGCGCCAGCCGGCAAGCCCCTGATCGTTCACGTCGTCGTGAATGTCGAAGTCTGGCCGTTCGACAGGCCACAGCCGCGCGGCATTCTCACGCCACCTCATGGGCAATCGGCAGTACCGGATCTTCCAAACTGGGGCTGGGCCGAATACGGGCTGCGCGCTGGCATGCCGCGGTTCTTCCGCGTGCTTGACGGGCTGCCCGTGAGCTGCGCGATCAACTCGGACATCATCGACGTATACCCGCGTCTCGCCGAGCGCATCCGCGAGGCCCGATGGGAGTGGGTCGGTCACGGTGACTTCCAGCGCTCCGTCAAGAGCGTTGAGGATGAGCGCGCATGGGTTACGCACGCCAAAGCCGCTGTTGAACGTTACACCGGGACGAAGATGCGCGGCTGGTTGGGACCGGGTCTGCAGGAAACGTTCGACACGCCCGACATCATGAAGGAGCTCGGCTTCGACTATCTCTGCGAGTGGTCGATCGACGATCTGCCGTCGTGGATCGATACGAAGCACGGCCGCATGCCGTCGGTGCCTTACTGCTTCGAGACGAACGACAGCGTGATTTACGCAGTTGAAAAGCACAGCTCCGACGAGATGACAAAGCGGTTGCAATCGACGCTCGATTGCTTCTCGCGTGAAATCGCGCGGGATCCGCGTATCTTCACGATCCCGTTGCATCCGCATCTCATGGGGGTCCCTCATCGCATCGGCTTCCTCGAGGAATTCCTCGGTCGCCTGCGCAGCCGCAAGGACGCCGTCTTCATGACCGGCGCAGAGATCGCGGACTGGTTCGTTGGAGCGTGCGCCTGACCGTCATCCCGGCGTGCGGCGCAGCACCGTTATCGCGAGCGCCTGGTTCCTGGCATGACTTGCTGTTTATTCAATAGCCCACAAGCCGTACTATCGACTGATGGACTCGAAGCAACATCGGCTCACGCTGGGCGTCGACATCGGCGGCACCTTCACCGACCTCGTGCTCCTGCGCAGCGACGGGCGGCTCTTCAGTAAGAAGGTGCTGTCCACGCCGGAGGACTACAGCGCAGCGATCGAGGACGGTATCTGCGACCTGCTGGCGGAGGCACGCGTGCCTGCCGCCGCCATCGCGGAGCTCGCCCACGGCACGACGGTGGCGACCAACGCGATCATCGAGCGACGGGGCGTGCGTGTCGCGCTCGTCACGACCAAGGGCTTCCGCGACGTGCTCGAGATCGCCCGCTTCCGCTCGCCGCGCCTCTATGACATGAGCTACCGCAAGCCAGAGCCGCTGGTGGAGCGCAGGCTTCGCCTCGAAGTACGCGAGCGTGTGATGAGTGACGGCACGGTGCTCGCGCCGGTAAGCGTCGAAGACCTCGGCGCGGCCGCCCACGTGATTCGCGAGAACGCGATCGACGCCGTCGCGGTGTGCTTCATCAACTCATACGCCAACCCGGAGAACGAGCTCGCGGCGAGCCGGTATCTCGCGGAAATCCTGCCCGGCGTATCGATCTCCGCGTCCGTCCAGCTCCTGCCACAGATCAACGAGTACGAGCGCACCAGCACGATCGTGGTGAACGCGTACATCCGGCCCGTCGTCGAGCGTTACGTACGCTCGCTGGACGAGCGCCTGCGCCGGATCGGCATTCCGGCGCCGCTCATGATCATGCAGTCGAGCGGGGGCTTGTTGCCCGGTCCGCTCGCCGCGACGAACCCGGTGTACGTGATCGAGTCGGGTCCCGCCGCCGGCGTGGTCGGTGCCCAGCGGCTCGGGGAGAGTGTCGATCTCGGCGACTTGATCGTCTTCGACATGGGCGGCACCACGGCGAAAGCTTCGCTCATCCAGCACGGCGCGTACGGCCTGTGTCCTGAGACGGAAGTCGGCGGCGGCGCCGCGCTCGGGCACCGCCTCATCCAAGGCGCAGGCTATGTCGTGCAGGTGCCGACGATCGACATCGCCGAAGTCGGCGCGGGCGGCGGCAGCATCGCGACAGTGGACGCCGCCGGCGGCATGCAGGTGGGACCGCGCAGCGCGGGCGCCGAGCCCGGACCGGCCTGCTACGACCGCGGCGGCACGGCGGCGACGGTGACGGACGCGAACGTGCTCCTCGGCTATCTCAATCCCGACGTGTTGTGCGGCGGGGAGCTGCCGATCGTGCGTGCGAAGGCGCAAGCGTGCGTGGCTGCGCTCGGCTCGCGGCTCAACCTCGATGTGACCGAGACCGCCTACGGCATCCACCTGATCGCCAACTCGAACATGATGAAGGCGCTGCACGGGGTCTCGACCGAGCGCGGCCGGGACGCATCCCAGTTCGGCCTGCTCGCGATCGGCGGCAACGGCGGCGTGCATGCGGCCAATCTTGCAGAGACGCTGCGAATCACGCGCATCATCGTGCCGCCCGTGGCCGGTCTTTTCAGCGCGCTCGGCATGCTCTTCGCCGACGTCGAGCACCACCTCGTGACGGCGTTCTACCGCCGCTTCGACGCGGTTACGGCGGAGGACCTGACGGCGGCGGCCGGTCCGATGATCGAGGAAGCGCGCGGTCTTCTCGAGCGCGAAGGGTTCCCTGCATCGCGCCAGCGCATCGCGGTCTACGGCGAGATGAAGCACGTTGCGCAGTCGGCGGCGCTGACGGTGCCGATCGAAGACTGGCCGCCAAGCGCCATCAGCCTCACGCACGCGCGCGCGGCATTCGGCGAAGCGCACGAGCTCACTTACGGCTACCGCTCGGATACCGAGCCCGTTCAGTTCGTCGCGCTGAAGGTGACCGGCCAGGGCGTATCCGAGACGCCGCGTGTACCGCAACGGTTGGAGCGCGACCGCGAGGACCGTGCCGTGCAGACGACGCGCAAGGCCTATTTCGGCCGCGAGCTCGGCTGGCGCGACACCCCGGTGGTCGCGCGTAACGTGCTCGCCGGAAAGGCGCGGCCCGGGCCGCTCATCATCGAGGAATACGACACGACGACGGTGGTGCGTCCCGGCTGGTCTGCGCGCCTCGACCGCTGGAACGACATCGTCATGGAACGCGACGCGAAGGACTGAGCCGATGGACATCGATCCCGTCAAACGCGAGCTCATCAAGAACCGGCTCGTCACGATCGCCGACAACATGATGCTCGCGGTGGTGCGCACGGCGCGCTCGACGGTGGTGAAGAACAACATGGACTTTTCGGCATCGATTTGCGACGCCGACGGCCAGATGGTTGCGCAGGGCCTTGCGGTCCCCGTGCACCTCGGCGCGACGATGCCGGCGCTGCGCGGCTGCCTCGACTACTTCGGCGAAGACATCCACGAAGGCGACATCCTCGCGAGCAACGATCCGTATGCCGGCGGCAGCCACTTGAACGACATCTTCATGTTCAAGCCGGTCTTCATGGACGGTCGCCGTATCGCGTTCCTCGGCCTGATCCTGCATCACACCGACATGGGCGGACGCGTGCCGGGCGGCAACGCTGCGGACTCGAACGAGATCCACCAGGAAGGGTTGCGCATCCCGCCGTCGAAGATCGTCGAGCGCGGGCAGGTGAACCGCACGCTCTGGCGCATCATCGAGCACAACGTGCGCGTGCCCGAGCGCAACGCGGGAGATCTCAAGGCGCAGTTGGCGGCGCTCGGCCTGGGGGAGAAGGAGCTCCTGAAAGTGGCTGCGGATCATCCGCCCGACGAGCTCGACCGCTACATGAAGGAGCTGGTCGATTACAGCGAGCGGCTGACCCGCGAAGGCATCCGGCAACTGCCGGAAGGCGAATACGAATTCACCGACTGGAACGACGATGACGGCATCGGCAGCGGTCCGGTGAAAATCCAGGTGAAGCTCACGGTGAAGGGCGACACGATCGTCGCCGATTTCAGCGGTACGTCACCGCAGACCGGCGGCGCGCTGCACACCAACTACTGGTTCACCGCGTCGTGCACCTACGCCGCCCTGCGCTCGGTGTTCGATCCACACATGCCCAACAACGCCGGCTTCTACCGCCCGATCACGGTGATCGCGCCGGAAGGCTGCTGGGTGAATCCGGTGTACCCGGCGGCGCTCGGCGCGCGCGGACAAGGCGGACACCGTGTGCGCATGGTCGTGCTCGGCGCGCTGGCGCAGATGTTGCCGGATCGCATGCCAGCGTGCGTCGGCGGCTCGGAATTCGCGATCGTGATCGCCGGCCGTCACAGCAACCGCAAACCGTTCCTGTATCTCGACTTTCACAACAATTCGGGGCTGGGCGGCGGTCCCGATCGCGACGGCCAGGACGCCGGTCCCTATTGCCTGGGCAACATGGCCAACACGCCGGTGGAATTGGTCGAGGCGGAGAATCCGATTCTCATGGAGGAATACGGGTTCCTGCCGGACACCGGCGGACCCGGCAAATACCGCGGCGCGCTGGCACTGGTGCGAAGCTATCGACTGCTGGCAGGCGAGGCAATGCTACAGCTTCGCTCGGACCGCGAGCGTTTCGCGCCGTGGGGACTCTTTGGCGGGAAGTCGGGCGCATCGGCGCGCTCGTACCTGAACAAGGGCACGCCGAACGAGCAGCGCATCCCGTCGAAGTTCATGGGGACGATCCGCCAAGGCGACGTGTTCCGCGGCGAAATGGCGGCCTCGGGCGGCTATGGCGATCCGTTCGAGCGTGATCCCGCAGCCGTGCTCGAGGACGTGCGGCAGGAGAAGATGAGTGTGCGCCACGCCTTCGAGGAGTACGGCGTCGTGATTCGCGCGGAGACGCTCCAGCTCGACACCGAAGCCACGCGCCAGGAGCGCGACAAGCGCCGGCGGGCGGACTGATAAGAAGGAGGGGGCAACAGCGAGAAACGCCTACAATGCGAAATCCTCCCCGAAGGTCCGCATATCCGGCACGTTCTCGAGCGAGAGTAGCCGCTTGTAAAGCTTTTCCGCCCTGTCTGCGCCCCACACCGGCAGCGTGAGATCGAAGAATTTTTTCTCGACCTCTTCCGGCCGGTGCGGATTTTCCGCCTCGCCTTTCATGATCTCGCAGTGCCCTTCGATCGTGCGGCCGTCCTCGAGACGGATCGCCACGTCGCACAGGTGCTTCTCGGGATACTGGCTCGTATAAGCGGGTTCTTCGACCACGTGGACTTTCGCGGTGAGGGCCTGAATCTCGGGATTGCGCACGGCCTCGATATCGAAGCAGTCAACGCCCGAACGGCCGTGCACGAGTATCGTCGCGAGCGCGAAAGGAATCGAGAACTTCGCGCCGAAGCTCGTCGTGATTGTCCTGCCCGACAGCAGCGATGCGAGCTGGAACGCTCTCACCTCGATGCGCTCGATGTTGCCGGCCTTGATGCTCCCGGCGGGCACTGTCGCGAGCGCCGCCTGGAACGCATCGATCGCGGCGTGCGAGAAGCGTCCCGTCGGATGCAGCTTGAAATAGCCTTTCGTCATCAGCCAGTCGGTCCCCAGCCCCGCAACCATACGCGCGGGATCGAACCCGTCGGCGATGACGGTGCTGTAGGTATAACCGATTCCGTCGCGCTGGCCGGTGAAGCCCGCTTCGATCATCTGCACGGCGATGAGCCCAGCCAGCGCGCAGTGACCGGAGAAGACGTTGCGCGCCGTCGCTTCGTCGAGCATCGCCTGGCGGTTCGCGGTCATCGCCATCATCGCGGCGGTATTGATCGTGTGACGCATGCGATCCTGGTCGAATCGCATCATGTGCGCCGCCGCCACGGCCGAGCCGATCACCCCGACGTTGCCGTGCTGCGGGA
>JBOIEI010000585.1:0-3522 GCA_050741055.1 Burkholderiales bacterium
GACCACAACAGCGTAGCTACGTCCCACTTCCAGCTCCCCTGGGTTCTCGGCGTGGAGAACATGGAAGTCGCAATGGAAAAGCTGAAGAAGTTCACCTTGGCCGGTGTGGCGGACAGGATCGACTGCCCGATGCTCATAACATGGGGCGACGAGGACAGGCTCACCCCGCGCGAAATCGGGGAGCAGTTGTATGCCGCGGTGGGGTCTCGCGACAAGACGCTGAAGGTCTTCTCGCGCGATACGGGCGGCTTCGAGCATTGCCAGGCGGACAATCGGCAGGTCGGGATCGACTACATCGCGGATTGGCTCTCGGATCGCCTGCTGTAGCGACCGGCACCTTTGCACACAGTCCGGCATGCTCCGGGGCAGGCGTTCTCGCCGGTGCCCGGCATGCCGGCGGAGAAAGCGACAGGAGCAAGGAGGAGGAACAGTATGAAGAAGGCAACGTCAGTCGCGCTCGGCGCAACACTGCTGCTCGCTGCGCCGGCCTTTGCACAAGACTATCCAGCGCGTCCCATCCGGATGGTCATCCCCTATACGCCCGGCGGCAACATCGACGGCGTCGCGCGGCGCATCCTCAACGAGTGGATCGGACCGTTCGGGCAGCAAATCGTGGTCGACAACCGCGGCGGCGCAGGTGGCACGATCGGCACCGAGATCGTGGCGAAGGCGCCCGCGAACGGCTATACCATCCTCTACGGGAACATCGGGCCGCTCGCCATCGGGCCGCATGTCTACAAGAACCTCGGCTACGACGTCTTCAAGGATTTTGCGCCGGTCACGCTTGCGACGATCTCACCGTTCATGCTGTTCGTGTCCACCAAGGTTCCCGTGAGCTCGGTCAAGGAGCTCATCGCTTACGCGAAGGAGCGCCCTGGAAAGCTGAACTACGCATCGAGCGGCGTGGCGAGTGGCCTGCATCTCACCTCGGAGCTCTTCGCGCAGGTCGCGAAGCTCGAGCTCGTGCACGTCCCCTTCAAGGGTCTCGGGCCGGCGCTCCCCGCGATTGCTTCCGGGCAGATCCACCTCCTGACCTACCCGCCGTCCGGCGCCGCACCACACGTCAAGTCGGGACTCATCAAGCCGCTCATGGTTGCCGGCAACAAGCGCAGCCCCCGTTTTCCGGACTCGCCCACCGCGGCGGAGCTCGGCATGCCGAGCTTCGACGCCATCTCCTGGCACGCGATCCTCGCGCCGGCCGGCACGCCGGCAGCGGTGATCCAGAAGCTTCAGCAGACGTTCAAGACGGCCATCGCTTCGCCTCGGTTGCAGAAAGCGATGACCGAGATCGACGTGGAGCTTGTCGGCAGCACGCCCGCGGAGCTGGAGAAGTTCCTGCGCTCCGAAAACGAGAAGTGGGGCGGGCTCATTCGCTCGGCCGGCATCAAGCTCGAACAGTAGCGTGGCGGGGTCGTACCTTCAATTGAAGGAAGCGTGGGAGGCGCGTCGGAATGGTGACTGAGCTCGAAATCCACAGGCGCGAGCTTGTGCTCGGCGGGAAGTCTTTCGGAGACGCAGGACCGTACGAGAAGATCGTGGGAACGATGCGCTACGCGATCGATCCGGAGCATCCGTTGCATCGCCAGATCACGGACATTCAACGGGCAGAACGAAACGCGCAAGGGCATGTGGCGTTCGCCGGCGACTTCTATCAGCTCAGACCCGCGGTGCCGGGCAAGGGGAACCGGTGCGTGCTCTGGGACGTGCCGAACCGCGGCCGCAAGTCGACCCTCGGCCTTTTCAACAGCACGCCTCGCTCGCCCGATCCGACGACCGAGCAGGACTTCGGCAACGGTTTTCTCCTGCGCCGCGGCTATACGTTGGGATGGGCAGGCTGGCAAGCGGACCTGCCGCGCCAGGACGGCGTCATGGCGCTGGAAGCGCCGCGCGCGAAGGGTGTCGTGGACTTCATTCGCGTGGAGCTGCGCCCGCATACGCGTGTCGCGAAGATGCCGCTCGGCGACCTCAGCCACTTTACCTGCCCCTCGCTGCCTCAGCCCACGGTCGATACGAACGATGCGAGCGCGCGGATCACCGTGCGCAGCCATTCAGTCGCCCAAGAGACCGTGCTGCCGCGTTCTGCCTGGCGGTTCGTCGATCCCTTGCATGTGGAACTGGACGGCGGCTTCACACCGGGTGCCATCTACAACGTCGTGTATCGCTCGGCCGACCCGCTCGTCATCGGCCTGGGCTTTCTCGCCATTCGCGACGCGGCGGCCTTCCTGCGTTGGGCACCGGCCTCGAGCGGCAACCCGTGCGCCGGGGAGATCGATCGCGCCTACCTCTACGGGCAATCGCAAAACGGCCGGTTCATCCGGCACATGCTCCATCTCGGGCTGGACGAGGACGAGCAGGGGCGAGTGGTGTTCGATGCCGTCTGGAACCATATCGCCGGCGCGCGCCGGGGCGAATACAACATGCGCTTCGGCCAGCCTTCGCTGATGTCGAGCCGCTCGCTCGCGATGCTGCCCCCGTTCGCCGATGTCGACCTCTTTGCGCGAATGGCTGGCCGCCGGCGCGTGCCGAAGGTCTTCACGACCAATACGGCTTGGGAGTACTGGCGCGGCGATGCATCGCTCGTGCATACCGACATCGCCGGCACGCGCGATGCCGAGCCGCACGAGTTCGGGCGCATGTATTTCTTCGCCGGCACGCAGCACACTACCGGTCCCATCCCGCCGCTGCCCGCCGAACCGAATACCGGAAATCGCGGTCACCATCGCTTCAACATCGTCGACGACCGGCCGCTCATGCGCGCGGCGCTCGTGAATCTCGACCGTTGGGTGAGCGAAGGGCTCGAGCCGCCCGCGAGCGCTTTTCCGCGGCTCGCCGATGGAACCGCCGTTGCGCACGAATCCCTTGCCGAGTTCTTCCACGCGATCCCCGGAGCACGCGCGTTGGCGCACATCGACCGGCCCGTCCGGCTCGACTTCGGCCCCGAAGCCGAGCGCGGCATCGCAGTCTATCCGCCGAAGCTGGGTGCGCCGTACTCGTCCTACGTTTCGTCGATCGATGCCGACGGCAACGAGGTTGCCGGCATCCGTGCGCCGGAGCTGCGTGCGCCGCTTGCAACGTTCATGGGTTGGAATCCTCGCCACGAGGCGCAAGGCGCACCCGGCGACATCATGCTGATGACGGGCTCGACCCTGCCGTTCGCGCGCACGCGCGCAGAGCGTGAACGCAGCCATGATCCCCGTCCCTCGATTGAGGAGCGCTACCCGTCGAAGGCGGCGTATCTCGCGCACGTACGCCACGAAACGCAGGCGCTCATCGCTGCGCGCCATGTGCTGCCCGAGGACATGGAGGCGATTCTCGAGCGCGCGAGCCAGCGCTGGGAGTGGATCCACTCGCCTGCGTCCTGAAGTCAAGGCAGCCGATGGCCCGAGCACCGGGCAACCGGCGCTCGAATCGTACGACCGGTGGAATGCTTCGTTAGCAATCAAATCCTGGTGAGATCGAGCGTGGATGAGGCAAACAACTCTTCCGCGGCTACTTTGCGGGTCGAGAGACCTTGTTCGTAGT
>JBOIEI010000586.1:0-1700 GCA_050741055.1 Burkholderiales bacterium
CCTACCTCGAAGCCATATTGCGGGTCTACAACCGCTACGGCCGGCGCGACAACATCTGGAAGGCGCGCATCAAGATCCTGGTCAAGGACCGCGGCATCGATGCGTTTCGCGACGAGGTCGAGAGGCAATGGGCCGCCTGGGGCAAGGACGGGCCCGCCACGCTCACCGAACAGGAAATCGAGCGCATTCGCGGCCGCTTCACGCAGCCCGCGTATCGGAGCCTCCCCGCTCGCTCCGATGCGCTCGACAGGCAATTGCAAACGTCGCGCGCCTTCGCCACCTGGTACGGTCGCAACGTCCACCCGCACCGCGTCGCCGGCTATGCCGCAGTCACGCTGTCGCTGAAGAAGACCGGAGTCCCGCCCGGCGATGTCACCGCCGAGGCGATGGAGACCATCGCCGACCTCGCCGATCGCTACAGTTTCGGCGAGCTGCGCGTCACGCACGAGCAGAACCTGGTGCTGGCAAACGTGGAACGATCGGCACTGCACGCCCTGTGGCAGGAAGCGCGCGCCGCCGGGCTCGCCACGCCGAACATCGGCATGCTCACCAATATCATCGCCTGCCCTGGCGGCGACTTCTGCTCGCTGGCGAACGCGCGCTCGATCCCGATCGCGCAAGACGTTCAGCGCCGCTTCGACGACCTGGACTATTTGTTCGACATCGGCGAGATCGACCTCAACATCTCAGGCTGCATGAATTCGTGCGGCCACCACCACATCGGCCACATCGGCATCCTGGGCGTGGACAAGCACGGGAGCGAGTACTACCAGGTCTCGATCGGCGGCTCGCAAGGTCCGCAGGCCGCGCTCGGCAAGGTCATCGGTCCCGCGTTCGGCATGGATGAAGTGGGTGGTGTGATCGAGCGTTTGATCGAGTGCTACCTCGCGCACCGCGACAGCGATGCCGAACGCTTCATCGACACCGTGCGGCGCATCGGCGCCGACCCGTTCAAGGAATACGTCTATGGCAAGCCTCATTCGGAACGTGCACGCAGCCACCGAGACCTGGCGGCTGCTTGATGCAGCTGCGCTGGAAGCCTGGCAAGTCGGCGAGCGGGACACGCAGAGCACGGGCGTACTGATTCCGCTTGCACTGTGGCTCGAGCAGCCGCAGGAACGCCGCGATGCGGTGCGCGGCTCGTTTGGCGTCGTTCTGCAAGCCAGCGACGATCCGGCGGCGCTGGCGGCGGATTTTGAGCGCATCCCGGTCATCGCGATTCAGTTCGCGCGCTTCAACGATGGCCGCGGTTACTCGATTGCACGGCTGCTGCGGCAACGCTACGGCTATCGGGGCGAGCTGCGCGCGATCGGCGACGTGCTGCGCGATCAGTTGTTCTACATGAAGCGTGTCGGGTTCGACGCATTCGAGCTGCGCGCCGATCAGGATGTCGAGACCGCTCTGCGCGCATTCGGGGATTTCAGCGAAACCTACCAGGCCGCGGTCGATCAACCCATTCCCCTGTTTCGCCGGCGGGCGGCATGAGCTTACCGGGCGAGAGGCGGTCGTCGTTCGCTTCCCGGGCGAGGGGCCCCGCTTGCGGGGATCGACCGCAAAGCGAATGGCGCCAGGCACCGACGGCTTGGCGGTTCATCTGCTTCAACGGGTTCGGAGGTGCCCACTTGCGGGGATCGACCGCAAAGCGAATGGCGCCAGGCCGCTAGAGGCTTGGCGCTTCCGACTCGGTGACCGTTCGGAGG
>JBOIEI010000587.1:0-1991 GCA_050741055.1 Burkholderiales bacterium
CTCCTGAGGAACTCATGGCCAATATCGACTCCGCCAAGAAGCGCGCCCGCCAAAGCGAGGTGCTGCGCGTTCATAACGCCAGCCTGCGCTCGCGCATGCGCACCGCCGTCAAGCGCGTACACAAGGCGATCGCCGATGGCGACAAGGAAGTCGCCCGGCGCGAGCTGCGTGCTGCCGCCAGCATGCTCGACTCAACCGCGGGCAAGGGTATCGTGCACAAGAACATGGCAGCCCGGAACAAGAGCCGGCTGGCCGCCGCAGTCAAGGCCATGGCATAAGGCAGCGCGCGCACTCAGAGCGATCGCCCGCTTTGCGGGTCGGCGACGCGTCGTTCTCCCGCCACGGCCACAGCCGCCGCTTCCTGCGGGCGGCGCCCGGGCCGCAGGCGCAGTTCGTTGTCGCGTGCGAAGCCGAGCAGAAAGTCGAAAGCGGCCGCATCGACCGTCTGCAACCGCCCGTCCACCACCACGCAGCTCAACCCATCCGCCATGATCGGCTTCAGGTAGGGCGAGTACGACAGATGTTTGTCCTCGCCGAACACCGACATCATGCCGCACAGCCGCTCGGCCCAATCGCTCGGGCGAAAGCGTTCGCCCGATTGCGTCACTCCCTGGATGACCAGCTCGTCCAATTGCCCGTCCGGCCAAGCCTCCGAGTTCATGGCGCGATTCTAGCAGACCGATTTTCGGCCATCGGTGCGGCGCCGCTTCGCGCCCGCGGCTGCGCATCGCACTGACGCCGGCGGCGGCTCGATGCTCCAACCGGTCAGCAAGATCCTGGTGATCAACGACGAGCGGCTCGTGTTGCGCGAGCTCATCAAGGGGCTCAACTCCGCCGCCCGCAGCCTCGACAATCCTTTCGGCATCGTCTTCACCGGAGTAACGACCGCCCAGGAAGCATTGCAGGCGATCGAGCATGACGGCGACATCCAGGCAGTCGTGGTCGATGACACGCTCTATACCCTCAATTCGGATCGCAACAGCTCGCGCACGCTGCAGATGTCGGCGCTGAACCTGGTGCAGAACATCACCCGCTTCCGCCCCGAGTTGAACGTCTACATCCTGATCGCACAGGAGCAGGAAGACGAGGTGGTCGATGCGCTCTTCACCGAGGCGGTGGACGGCTACTTCTACCGCGAGGAGCGCGACTACCGCGGCATGTACCGCATCCTCGCTGCCCAGATCCAGGAAAAGGCGCGCACGCCGTTCTACGATCAGCTCAAGAACTACGTGCTGATGGCCAAGGACGCCTGGCACACGCCCGGACACTCCTCGGGCGACTCGCTGCGGGGCAGCCCCTGGGTGAACGACTTTCACGAGTTCATCGGCGAGCACGTCTTCGACGCCGATCTTTCGGTTTCGGTGCCGATGCTGGACTCCCTGATGGAACCCAAGGGCGTGATCGCCGAAGCGCAGATCATCGCCGCCAAGGCGTTCGGAGCGCGGCGCACGTTCTTCGCCACCAACGGCACCTCGACCGCGAACAAGGTCATCTTCCAGACCCTCCTCGCACCGGGCGAGAAGCTCCTGCTCGACCGCAATTGCCACAAGTCGGTGCACCACGGCGTCGTGCTTTCCGGCGCGCACCCGATCTACCTCGATGCCTCGGTGAACCGCAAGTACGGCGTGTACGGGCCGGTGCCGAAGTCCGCCGTCCTGGCGGCGATCGCAAAGCACCCGGATGCGCAGGCGCTCATCCTCACATCGTGCACCTACGACGGGCTGCGTTACGATCTGCCGCCGATCGTCGAAGCCGCCCATGGCCGCGGCATCAAGGTGATCATCGACGAGGCCTGGTACGGCTTCGCCCGCTTCCATCCGGCATTTCGCCCCACCGCCCTGGATGCGGGCGCCGACTATGCCACGCAGAGCACCCACAAGGTGCTGTCGGCGTTCTCGCAAGCCTCCATGATCCATGTCTACGACCCCGGATTCGACGAGCACCTGTTCCGGGAGTACTTCAACATGCAGACCTCCACCAGCCCGCAGTAC
>JBOIEI010000588.1:0-5389 GCA_050741055.1 Burkholderiales bacterium
TCCGGATTCCGGGTTCGCCGATACTCGGCGCCCCGGAATGACGGAATAAGGTTGCGGAAGCCCATGCCGAAACGCACCGACATCAAATCGATCCTGATCATTGGCGCGGGCCCGATCGTCATCGGACAGGCCTGCGACTTCGATTATTCCGGCACCCAGGCCTGCAAGACGCTGAAGGACGAAGGTTACCGGATCGTCCTGGTGAACTCGAATCCGGCGACGATCATGACCGACCCGGATCTCGCGCACGCCACCTATATCGAGCCGATCACGCCGGAGATCGTGGCGAAGATCATCGAGAAGGAACGACCCGATGCGGTCTTGCCCACCATGGGCGGACAGACCGCGCTTAACTGCGCGCTCTCGCTGAAGAAACAGGGCACGCTGGAGAAGTTCAACGTCAAGATGATCGGCGCTACCGCCGAGGCGATCGACAAGGCGGAAGACCGCAAGCTGTTCCGCGAGGCGATGACGCGCATTGGCCTGGAAACGCCGCGCTCGCACCAGATCAAGACCATCCCGCAGGCGCTCGAGGCGCTCGAGGATATCGGGCTGCCCGCCATCATCCGTCCATCCTTCACGCTCGGCGGCACCGGCGGCGGCATCGCCTATAACAAGGCCGAGTTTCTCGACATCGTCGAGCGCGGCATCGACGCCTCGCCCACCAACGAGGTGCTGATCGAAGAATCGGTCATCGGCTGGAAAGAATTCGAGATGGAGGTTGTCCGCGACAAGAAGGACAACTGCATCATCATCTGCTCGATCGAGAATATCGATCCGATGGGCGTGCATACCGGCGACTCGATCACGGTCGCGCCCGCGCTCACGCTGACGGACAAAGAATACCAGATCATGCGCGACGCCTCGATCGCGGTGCTGCGCGAGATCGGGGTCGAGACCGGCGGCTCGAACGTGCAGTTCGCGGTCAATCCAACCGACGGCCGCCTGGTGGTGATCGAGATGAACCCGCGGGTCTCGCGATCCTCGGCGCTGGCCTCCAAGGCCACCGGCTTTCCGATCGCCAAGGTCGCGGCCAAGCTCGCGGTCGGCTACACGCTCGACGAGCTGCGCAACGAGATCACCGGGGGCGCCACGCCGGCCTCGTTCGAGCCGACCATCGACTACGTGGTCACGAAGGTGCCGCGTTTCGCGTTCGAGAAATTCCCGCAGGCCAATGCGCGCCTCACCACGCAGATGAAGTCGGTGGGCGAAGTGATGGCGATCGGGCGCACGTTCCAGGAATCGCTGCAGAAGGCGCTGCGAGGCCTGGAAACCGGTTGCGACGGGCTCGACGAGCGCTCGTGCGAGCGCGAGCTGATCGAGCGCGAGCTGGCCGATCCGGGCCCCGAACGCTTGTGGTATGTCGCCGACGCCTTTCGCATCGGCCTCACCGTAGCAGAGGTGCATGCCGCCTCGCATATCGATCCCTGGTTCCTGGTGCAGATCGAGGACCTGGTGCGGCGCGAAGCCGCAGTGCGCGCTGCGGCGCTCGATACGCTGCCGGCGGATGCATTGCGGGAGCTCAAACGCCGCGGATTTTCCGACCGGCGGCTTGCCCGGCTGACCCGGTCGACCGAGGCGGACGTGCGCGCAAGGCGCCAGGCGCTCGGCATCCGTCCGGTCTACAAGCGCGTCGACACCTGCGCGGCCGAGTTCGCCACCAAGACGGCATACTTGTACTCGACCTACGAGGAGGAGTGCGAGGCCCAGCCGAGCGAGCGGCGCAAGATCATGGTGCTCGGCGGTGGCCCGAACCGGATCGGCCAAGGCATCGAGTTCGACTACTGCTGCGTGCACGCGGCCTTTGCCCTGCACGATGACGGGTTCGAGACCATCATGGTCAACTGCAACCCGGAAACGGTTTCGACCGACTACGACACCTCCGACCGGCTCTATTTCGAGTCGCTCACGCTCGAGGACGTGCTGGAAATCGTCGCGGTGGAAAAGCCGGAAGGCGTGATCGTCCAGTTCGGCGGCCAGACGCCGCTGAAGCTCGCCCGCGATCTGGAACGAAATGCGGTGCCGATCATCGGCACCAGCCCCGACATGATCGACTGCGCCGAGGATCGCGAGCGGTTCCAGCAGATGATCGAGCGGCTGCGACTGCGCCAGCCGCCGAATCGCACCGCGCGCGACCCGGCCGAAGCGATGCGCCTCGCCGAGGAGATCGGCTATCCGCTGGTGGTGCGGCCGAGCTACGTGCTGGGCGGACGCGCCATGGAGATCGTGCACGAGCCCTCGGATCTGGATCGCTACATGCGCGAGGCGGTCAAGGTATCGAACGATTCGCCGGTGCTGCTCGACCGCTTCCTCAACGCTGCGACCGAAGTCGACGTGGACGCGGTTGCCGACGGGACGCGCGTGGTGATCGGCGGCATCATGGAGCACGTGGAGGAGGCGGGCGTGCACTCGGGCGACTCGGCCTGTTCGCTGCCGCCGTTCAGCCTCGAGCCCGCAGTCCAGGGCGAGATCGCGCGCCAGACCATCGCGCTCGCCAAGGCGCTCGATGTGGTGGGCCTGATGAACGTGCAGTTCGCGATCCAGGGCGAGACCATCTACGTGCTGGAAGTCAACCCGCGCGCTTCGCGCACCGTGCCGTTCGTGTCCAAGGCAACCGGCGTGCCGCTGGCGAAGGTGGCCGCACGCTGCATGGCAGGCAAGTCGCTCTCGGCGCAGAACATCCCCGACACGCTGGTGCCGCCGTACTACTCGGTGAAGGAGGCGGTGTTCCCGTTCATCAAGTTTCCCGGCGCCGACACGATCCTGGGCCCGGAGATGAAATCCACGGGCGAAGTGATGGGCATCGGCCACAGCTTCTCGGAGGCGTTCCTGAAATCGCAGGCCGCGGCCGGGCAGAGGCTGCCGAGCACGGGCAAGGTCTTTCTGAGCGTGCGCGACGCGGACAAGCCGCCGCTGGTCGATGTCGCCCGCGCGCTTGCTCGGCTCAAGTTCTCTCTTTATGCCACGCGCGGCACGGCGGCGGCTTTGGCCGCGGCCGGGATCGACGTGACTCCGGTCAACAAGGTCAAGGAAGGCCGGCCGAACGTCGTCGACATGATCAAGAACGGCGACTTTTCTCTTATCATCAACACGGTGGAGGACAGGCGCTCGGCCCTGCGGGACTCCTACGCGATCCGGCATGCGGCGCTCGAGGCGCGCGTCACCTACTACACGACGGTGGCCGGGGCACGGGCTGCGTGCGCGGGGCTGCTCGGCGCGCACGAGTTCCGGCCGTACCGGCTGCAGCGGCTGCACGCCAGCCTGGCGAGATCCGCTGTCGAGGATGGATTCAAGGACCCAGTCACATGAGGCGCATACCGGTCACCATCAACGGGGCAGAACAGCTCAAGAGCGAGCTGCAGCGGCTGAAGACGGTCGAACGCCCGGCGGTCATCACCGCGATCGCCGAGGCGCGTGCGCACGGCGATCTGTCGGAGAACGCCGAATACGATGCAGCCAAGGAGCGGCAGGGCTTCATCGAAACCCGCATCGCCGAAGTCGAAGCCAAGCTCGGCAATGCGCAGGTGATCGATCCGGGTCTGCTGGACGCGGATGGGCGCTGCGTGTTCGGCGCGACCGTCGAGCTGGAAGACATGGATGCGCGCCAGGTCATGACCTATCAGATCGTCGGCGAGGACGAGGCGGACCTCAAGCAGGGCAAGATCTCGATCAGCTCGCCGATCGCGCGCGCGCTGATCGGCAAATACGCCGGCGACGTGGTCGAGGTCAATACCCCGGGCGGCACGCGCGAGTACGAGATACTCGAAGTCAAATACGTCTAAGCCCCGATGGGCGGTCAGCGCCCGCGGACTCACGACGCCCTGGCGGTTGCTTATCCTTACCGGTTCGGAGGGGTCTGTATGAGACTCCCGGGCGAGGGGCCCCATTTGTGGGGATCGACCGCAAGTCGAATGCGGCCAGGCGCCGACGCCCTGGCGGTTGCTTATCCTTACCGGTTCGGAGGCGCCCTGCGCACTCGCCGCGACGGTTTTGCCGAGACGGTTCGCGTGCGAGCGGAAGGCCGTGCGCGCCGTGGCGGCGTCTTCTTGGCGACCTGTTTGCCCGACTTTGTTCGCGAGCGCGCTACCGGGGCCGGTGCCGCCGCGGGCTGCGGCCGGGGCCGGAAAGCGATCAGCATCTTGCCGATGGTCTGCACGGGTTCTGCACCGAGCTCTTGGCAAAGCGATTGCAGCAGCCAGCTGCGCTCTTTGCGGCCGTCGATCGCCGCGTGGATCTTCACCAGCTCATGCACGGCGAGCGCTCGGTCGAGCTCGCGCACAACGCCTTCGGTGGGCCCGGTCGAAGCAATCCACACCACCGGCTTCAGGGCCTGCGCGCGGGCGCGCAAGGCGCGCAGGTTCGTCGGCGCAAGCGGCTCCGCGGACGCGGCTATCGTCATTGCTGCACCGGAAGCGGGCGGTTTGCGCATGAACGCATTGTAGGCCACACTCATGACGCGCTCGAAAACCCGCAGCGCCTGGATGCGCCGGCATCTGCGCGATCCCTACGTGAAGCAGGCGGTGAGCCGGGGCTACCGCTCGCGGGCCGCATTCAAGCTGCTGGAGCTGAACGAGCGCGAGCGGCTGATTCGCCCCGGCATGCGGATCGTCGATCTGGGCGCAGCGCCGGGCGGCTGGTCGCAGCTAGCGGCGGAAAAGGTCCGGCCGGGCGGTTGCGTGGTGGCCGTGGACCTTCAATCCATGAAGGTACTGCCCGATGTGACGTTTATCCGGGGCGATGTGCACGAGCCGGCCGTGCAATCATCCATCGAAAAAGCGCTCGGCGACCGCCGGGCGGACCTTGTGCTGAGCGACATGGCCCCCAATCTCACAGGCGTACGGCCGGTGGACGAAGCCCGCTCGCAGGAGCTGGCGGAAGTCGCGCTGGCAGCCGCCCGGCGTCTGCTGAAACCCGGGGGAGGGCTGCTGGTCAAAGTTTTTCATGGTTCGGGTCTGGATGCCGTTATCCGGCAAATGCAGGGAGCGTTCGCACAGGTTGGCATCCGCAAGCCGCCGGCGTCGCGCAGCGATTCCAGCGAAGTGTACGTGGTGTGCCGTGGATTGCTGCAGTCGGTCTTGCAGTAGGTCTTTCCGGGGCGGCTCTGTAATCGCGAGTCGGTTGAGGATAGAATCGATCGGGTATCCTGGTCGATCCGTTTAGGACCGCATTTTGAACAACTTGGTCAAGAACATAGCGATCTGGCTCGTCATCGCCCTGGTGCTGATGACGGTGTTCAATCAGTTCAGCACGCGCCAGGCCACGCAGAAGGCGATGGAGTATTCCCAGTTCATCGAGGAGGTGAAGCAGGGACGCATCGCGAAGGTGACCATAGAGGGCCGCGTGGTCAAGGGCGTCAAGTCGACCGGCGAGAAATTTACGACCTATGCAC
>JBOIEI010000589.1:0-5434 GCA_050741055.1 Burkholderiales bacterium
AGAGGGAGGCGGCGCAGAAACGGCTCGATGCCTATGCAAGAGAGCTTCAGCAGAAGAACGAGGAACTCGCGCAGGCGCTCGCGGCCGCCAGGCAAGCTAGCCTTTTGAAAGACCAGTTTCTGGCGAACATGAGTCACGAGATACGAACGCCTATGAATGGTGTGCTCGGGATGGCGGAGCTGCTGCTGGACGGCAACCTCGCGCCCACCCAGGCCCGCTATGCCCGCAACATCCGCAGCTCGGGCGAGGCGCTGCTCACGATCATCAACGACATTTTGGACTTCTCCAAGATCGAGGCGGGCAAGATGCAGCTCGAATCGATCGACTTCGATCCCGGGGAGCTCGCCGAGGACGTGGCCGAGTTGCTCGCAGCCGGCGCCCAGGCCAAGGAGCTGGAGCTCGCGTGCCGAGTCGATGCCGCGGTTCCGCGCACGGTCGCCGGCGACCCGGTTCGGCTGCGCCAGGTGTTGACGAACCTGATGGGCAATGCCATCAAGTTCACCGAACACGGCGAAGTCGAGCTGCGGCTCGCAGCCGTGCAGGAAGCGCCCGGGCGCAGCCTGCTGCACTTCTCGGTGCGAGATTCGGGCATCGGCATCGAGCCGCAAGCACAGCAACGGCTGTTCCAGGCATTCAACCAGGCCGATGGATCCACCACCCGGCGCTTCGGCGGCACGGGACTCGGGCTCGCCATCAGCAGGCAGCTGGTGGAAATGATGCACGGGCGCATCGGCGTCGACAGCAAGCCCGGCTGCGGTTCGACCTTCTGGTTCACCGTCTGCCTGGATGCGCTCGAGCACGATCCGGCATCGCTGCCGCGGCTCGAAACGATGCAGATGCTGGTCGCGGTGCGCGCGCCGACTACGCGTGCGATCGTGCAGGAATATGCAAGCCAGACCGGGTGTCGCTGTACCGTCGCAGACGCGGATGTGCCGCCGCGCGCCCTTTTGCGCGAATCCCTCGCCCGCGGTGTGCGCTACGACGTGCTGCTCATCGAGGACGATGGCGCCGAAGCCCGCACCGCCTCGCTCGCGCGTACGATTCGCGCCGATGCAGCGCTCGCTGGCACCCGCATCGTGCTGCTGTCGTCGCCCAAGCCCGATGGCATGGTGGCCGAGTTGCGCGAAGCCGGCGTGGCGGCTTGCCTGGGTAAGCCGCTGCGGCGCGCGGCACTGTTCGAATGCCTCGCCGGCGCGACCGGTGCCGAGACAGGCATTGAGCCCGCTCCCGAGACTGCAGCCGAAAGCCCGCTCGCCGGCCGAGTGCTCCTGGTCGAAGACAACCTGGTGAACCAGGAAATCGCGTTGGCAATGCTGCGCGCACTCGGCTGCGAGGTCGATATCGCCGGTACCGGCCGCGCCGCGCTCCTGGCCGTTGAGGACAAGGTCTACGACGCCATCCTGATGGACTGCCACATGCCCGAAATGGACGGCTTCGAGGCGACCGCGGCGCTGCGGGCACGCGAGCGGGCAGTCGCACCCGGCCGCGCCCCCGCGGCCCGGCTGCCGATCGTTGCCCTTACGGCCAACGCGATGGACGGCGATCGCGAGCGCTGCCTCGCCGCCGGCATGGATGCCTATCTCGCCAAGCCATTCAAGAAAGACGAGCTGCTTGCCGTTCTGCGTACCTGGCTTGCACGTCCGCGCGCCGAGGCGGCCGAAGCCGGGGCCGATGCGCAACCCCGGGGGCTGCGTCGAAGCGCGGCTTAGCCCGGATCGCTGGCTGGCCCAAGTTGGGCCAGAACGATCCCCAGCATCGTAGCCGGACTGGCACGAACATGATTGCAGCCTTCCTCGGATCCGCGTCGTTCGCAGCCGCAGCCTTGATCGCAGGTGCCGTGCTCGCTGCCTCGCAGGCGCGCGCCGAGTGGATCGCGGATGCGGAGGCGGCGTATGTCTTCGACGACAACGTGAGCAACGCCCAGCTCGAGAGCGACATTCGCAGCGACGCGGCGTTCCTGGTACGCGCCAGCGGCGGCTACTACTTTCAGTTGAGCGACCGCACCGGTGCCACGCTGAACGCGATGCTCATGCGCGAAGAGCACGTGCGCTATTCCGGTCTCAGCTACATCGGCATCGGCCCAAGCGCCTCGATCCGCACCAAGCTCGGCGTCGGCCCCGATGCGCCCTGGGTGCGCCTGTCCGCATCCGCCCTGCGGCGCGAATTCGACGACGACGACGCGCGCACAGGATGGCTGTTCGCCGTTGCAGCCGCCGCCGGCGTGCGCGTGAGCGAGCGCGTCGGCCTGCGCGCCGAGTTGCGCCTGGAGCGGCAGCTCGCGGATCGCAAGGAGCCGCTCTCGGCCCGCTTCTCCGGCGCCGCATTCGACCTCGACAGCGCCAGCCTTTCGATCGCGGCGGACTACACGGCTTCGCGCGAGACGACCGTCTCGCTCGGCTACAGCTATCGCAGCGGCGACGTCGTTTCCAGCACGCTTCGCAATGCCGCGATCTTCTCCGCATCCGAGGCGATCGCCCGTGACCCCGCCTTCGGACCCGACGTCATCGCCTACCGGCTCGACGCCAACAGCCACATCTTCGATTTGCGCGTGAGCCACGCGCTAGGCGACCGGATGTCGGTCAACTTCGGCCTGGGACGCACCCTCAGCTACGGCGACGGCGGCAACAACTACTACCGCTCCAGCGTCACGGCTTCGTTGCTGTACAACTTCTAAAAGGAACGCCACGATGACGCGCGCAACGCTTCTCACGGCCGCACTGCTGCTGCTCGCGCTCGCGCGCACGGCTCCAGCCTTGGGCGCGGGCGTGAAAGCCGCGGTGCACGATGCGAATGGCGCACCGGTCAAGGACGCGGTCGTGCTTGCGCGTCCGGTGGGCACGATGCCGGCGCTAAAGCCCGGCAACGCCAACATCGACCAGATCGACAAGGAGTTCGTACCTTACATGAAGGTCGTGGTCGCCGGATCGTCGGTGTCTTTCCCGAACAAGGACAACATCCGCCACCAGGTCTATTCCTTCTCGCCGGCGAAACGCTTCGAGCTGCCGCTGTACGTCGGAACCCCCGCCACTCCGGTCGTGTTCGACAAGCCGGGCATTGTCACCCTCGGCTGCAACATCCACGATTGGATGGCAGCCTACGTCTACATCGCCGATACGCCCTATTTCGCCATCACCCAGGCCGACGGAAGCGCGCGGCTCGCCGGGCTTCCGGCCGGCGAATACGTGCTGCAGGTCTGGCACCCGCGCATGGACGGTGCCGAAAGCGCCACCGCACAGCGCATTCGAATCGACGCGGATGCCAAGACTGCCTGGACGGTGAAGCTCAAGCCGGATCTGCGGCCGCGGCGCGCGCCGCACGCGCACGGCGGCGGCTATCGTTAGGACTGCGTCATTCCCGCGCAAGCGGGAATCGAGGAATTAGAACTTGACCATCCTGGATTCCCGTTTTCACGGGAATGACGCCTATCGGCGTTCTCGCTCGCCGTCACGCCCGCGCAAGCGGGAGTCCAGAGAAAGCGCTAGTACTTGATTCCCGCTTGCGCGGGAATCACGAGGAAAGGGAAACTCAACGCAGCGACGCGTTGATCTTTTCCAGCGTGGCCGAGCCGGGACAGAGCTCCTTGGCGCCGAGGATATTGAACGCCGTCTCGGCGGTCTTCAGGTGCGCGTGCAGGTCCTCGGGCTGCGGATCGACGAACAAGAGCCCCGTCACCACCTCGCCCTGGGCCTGGCGCTGCTGCACGAAATTCATTGCCCCGATGCGGTCGTGCGGATCGTAGTCGGCGGCGAGCTTGCGCAGCCGCAGGACCGAGCCGTCGTGCTGCGTGACCGAGACCACTTCGCCTTCGGCATAGTCGACCGTGATCTCCTCGCGCTTGGGCCAGTAGTCGAAGTCGATGCGGTTGACCGGCTCGTTGTGATCGCGCACGTATTCGTAGCTCTTGGTGCTGCCGGCGTGGTTGTTGAACGCCACGCAGGGGCTGATCACGTCGATGAAAGCGGCGCCAGGGTGCACGATGGCCGCCTTGATGAGCGGCACCAGCTGGTTCTTGTCGCCGGAGAAGCTGCGCGCGACGAAGGTTGCGCCCAACTGTAGCGCCAAGGCCACCAGGTCCACGGGCGAATCGCTGTTCACGACCCCGCGCTTGGATTGGGAGCCCTGGTCGGCGGTGGCGGAGAACTGGCCCTTGGTGAGACCGTACACGCCGTTGTTCTCGACGATGTAGAGCATGTTCACGCCGCGGCGCATGACGTGCGCGAACTGGCCGATGCCGATCGAGGCCGAGTCGCCGTCGCCGGAGACGCCGAGATAGATGAGATCCCGATTGGCGAGATTGGCACCGGTCAGCACCGAAGGCATGCGCCCGTGCACGCTGTTGAAGCCGTGCGAATTGCCGAGGAAGTAGTCCGGCGTCTTGGACGAGCAACCGATGCCCGAGAGCTTGGCGACCCGGTGCGGCTCGATATCGAGCTCCCAGCAGGCCTGGATGATGGCGGCGCTGATGGAATCGTGGCCGCAGCCCGCGCACAGCGTCGAGATCTTGCCTTCGTAGTCGCGCCGCGTATAGCCGACCTTGTTGATGGGCAGCGTCGGATGATGCAGCCGGGGTTTGGCGATATAAGTCATGACACCACCTTCTTGAAGGGCACTACCGTGTGCGCGCCGGCGTGGCGCGCGATCTCGTCCACGATATAGCGCGCGGTGATCGGCGTGCCGTCGTAGTGCAGCACGGGGATGAGCCGGTTCTGGTTCACGCCCGCCTCGTTGACCAGCAAGGTCTTCAACTGCGCATCCCGGTTCTGCTCCACCACGAACACCCACGGGTGGGAATTGCAGAAATCCACGATCTCGTCGGCGAACGGGAAAGCGCGGATGCGAAGCGCATTGACCAGGATGCCGCGCTCGGCGAGCGCGTCCAGCGCTTCGGCCATGGCCGGGCTGGTGGAGCCGTAGAAGATTGCGCCGAAGCGCGCCGGTTTCGGCGCGGGCAACAGCAGCGGCTTCGGCACCATGGTCTTGGCCGTCTCGAACTTGCGCAACAGCCGCTGCATGTTCTCCATGTAGTCGGGACCGGCCTCGCTGTAGCGCGCGAACCGGTCCTTGGTGGTGCCGCGCGTAAAATAGCCGCCGCGGGTCGGATGCGTGCCGGGCAGCGTGCGGTACGCTATGCCGTCGCCATCGACGTCGAGATAGCGGCCGAACTCCGTCCCGGCCTCGAGCCGCTCGTAGGTCATGAGCTTGCCGCGATCGTAGGCCTGCGCGTCGTCCCATTGCAGCGGATCGCACAGGCGCGTGTTCATGCCGATGTCGAGGTCGGTCATGACGAACACCGGCGTCTGCAGCCGCTCGGCAAGGTCGAGGGCTTGCGCCGTGAAGTCGAAGCACTCCTTCGGGTCATCGGGGAACAGCAGCACGTGCTTGGTGTCGCCATGCGAGGCATAGGCGCAGGCGAGCACGTCGGATTGCTGCGTGC
>JBOIEI010000590.1:0-9342 GCA_050741055.1 Burkholderiales bacterium
ACCCACGGCCCGATCAGCGGCATGAAGACTTCCTCGGTGGTATGCGCGTGCAGCTTGGTGCCGTTGCCCGGGTCGCACTGGATCATGCCGAGATTGAAGCCGTGCGCGGGTAGCGCAATGTTCGGGCGCAAGTCCGGCAAATCCGTACGCTCGACCACACCGTTGCCGATGATGTTGATCTTGTTGCGGCGCGAGCCCGGCAAGCGGCTGTCGACGAACGCCTCTTCGGAGCCTTTCAGATCGCGAAAGCGGGCGATGTACTGATTCATCTCCTCGATGCCGATGTTGCGCGTTTCGATATCCGCCATGGCGCACCTCCGAGCACGAAAACACCGATGCTCGTTCGGCCCGGGCCGCTTGTCAACGCGTGCCGCTCGTCCCGGCGTGCCGCTTGTCAAAGCGGCCCGCATCGCGGCCAAGCGATCTTGCGGTAGACTTGTCCGGCGAGAATCGACGGGAGGAGAGAACATGCCGGGACAAAATCTGCACGCCCTGCCGGCAATCGCGCCGACAGAGGAGACGGCCCTGCGCCCGGCCGAGCGCTTCGACTATTCGGCTATCGTCGATCGGCCGAAGCTGAAGCTGCCGCGCGGCGCGCGCATGATCGTATGGCCGGTGCTCAACATCGAGGAATGGAGCATCGAGCGGCCGGTCCCGCGCGGGCTGTCGGTGCCGCCGGGCGGGCAAGCCGTGATTCCCGACATCCAGAACTGGGGGTGGCACGAGTATGGCATGCGGGTAGGCATCTGGCGGCTGATCGAGTCGTTGCGCCGCCATCGCATCAAGCCCACGGTATCGATCAACGCCAAGGTGTGCGAAACGCGCCCGCGCATTGCCGCCGCGCTGCGCGATGAAGGCTACGAATTCATGGCGCATACCTATGAACAGATCCCGATCCACAAGATCGAAGACCAGCCCGCGATGATCCGCCATACCAGGGAGGTGCTCACCCGCTTCCTCGGGAAAGCACCGAGCGGCTGGCTCGGCCCGGGCCGCGGCCAGACCTGGGCCACGCTCGATCACGTCGCCGAGGCCGGCTTCAGCTGGTTCGGCGACTGGGTGATGGACGATCAGCCGTTCTGGGCGCGGACCGCATCCGGTCCGATTCTCTCGGTGCCCTATTCGGCCGAGCTGAACGACATCACCATCATGATCACCGGGCTGCACGAGTCCGATGCGATGTTGAAGCGCGTCAAGGACGCGTTCGACGCCCTGTACAAGGAATCGGCCAAGAGCACGCGCATCCTCGCCTTCGGCGTGCATCCATATGTCTCGGGCGCGGCGCACCGCATCAAGTACTTCGACGCCATGCTCGCGTCCTTGCGCAAGCACAAGGACGTGCTGTTCTGGAACGGCGGCCAGATCCACGAGTGGTTCGCGGCGCAGGTGGCGGCGTGAGCTTACCGGGCGAGGGGGGCGACATGAGACTCCCGGGCGAGGGGCCCCACGAAGTGGGGATCGACCGCAAGGCGAATCGGCGCCGGGCACTGATACCTTGGCCGCTCGGCGTAATAGGCGGTTCGGAGGCGCCCCGCTTGCGGGGATCGACCGCAAAGCGAATCGCCGCCTGGCCGCCGACGCCTCGGCAGTCCATTCGCATCGACCGTTCGGAGGCGGCGGCGTGACGCGGCAGACCCGCACGCATGGCTGACGGCACGGTGCGCCTGCCGTCCGCGCCTGCGCGGGCGCGGACGTTCGCCGGATTGCGCACGCTCAAGTCGCCGCAAGGATGGCTGCCGGCGCTCGCCGTCGCGATCGGCGTTGTCCTGATCGCGAGCCCGTTTCTCGCCACCGTGGTGCGCAGCCTCCTCGTCGGCGAGGATGGCAGCCTTGCGGCCGGGCTGGGCAACTTCATCGGCATGTTCGGCAACAAGCGCTTCTGGGAAGCGCTTGGCATGACGGCGATCATGGGAACCGGGGCGACGCTGCTCGCCTGCCTGTTCGGCCTCGGGCTCGCCTGGATCGTCGCCCGTACCGATCTGCCCGGGCGCAACTGGTTCGATACGCTCAATCTGATTCCGTTCTTCCTGTCGCCGTTCGTCGGTGCGGTCAGCTGGACCTATCTCGCGGCGCCGAACGTGGGATTGCTCAACCAGTTGCTGGCGGCATTGGGCCTGCCTGCCGACTTGCTCAACATCTATTCGGTCGGCGGCGTCATCTGGGTGCTGGCGCTTTTCTATACGCCCTACGTCTACCTTTTCATCATCAGCCCCATGCGGCGCATGGACCCGGCGCTGGAGGACGCGGCGCGGGCGCACGGCGCAGGCTTCTGGTTGACGCTGCGCCACGTCACCGCGCCGCTCATGATGCCGGCATTGCTCTCGGGGGCGCTGGTGGTGTTCGTCACCAGCGCGGGCCTGTTCGACGTGCCGCTCGCCCTCGCCTCGCCGCACGGTATTCGCACCATTCCGACCACGGTGTTTCAGTTGGTGCAATACCCGTCGGACTACGGGCTCGCCTCGGCCATCGGCGTGATGGTGATGGCAGTCACGGTACTGATCACGCTGATGCAGCGCAACTACCTCTCGCGGCGCAGCTTCGCGACGGTGACGGGCAAGGGCTACCGGCCGCGCACCGTTCAGCTCGGGCGCTGGAAGATGGCCGCGCTCGCGCTGGAGCTCGTCTATATCGGCGGTGGCGTCGTGGCGCCGATGGCGGCGCTCGTCATGGTGGCGCTGTCGCCGCTGTGGACCGGGAAACCGGAGCCCTCGAGTTTTACGCTCGTCAATTTCGAGTTCGTGCTGTTCAACCACGACATGGCCCGGCGCGCCATGATGAACAGCCTCATCGTCGCCACGCTCGGTGCGACCGTAGGCGTGCTCGTCGGCACACTGCAGTCCTATTATTTGCAACGCGGCCGCAGCCGCCTGCGCACGATCATGGACGCATTCCTGTCGCTGCCGATCGGCATCCCGGGCATCATCCTCGGGCTCGGCTTCCTGATTCTTGCGCTGCGCACGCCGCTCTACAGCACCTTGTGGATCATACTCATCGCCTACATCGCCCGCTTTCTGCCGTTCGCGACTCGCGGCATCTCGGCCATGCTGGTCTCGCTCAGCACCGACCTGGAGGAGAGCGCGCGCGCCAGCGGCGCCACCTGGCTGCAGACGATGCGTATGATCGTGCTGCCGCTCATCTGGCCGGCGATCCTGGCGGCGTGGCTCATGCTCTTTGTCATCTTCATCCGCGAGCTTGGGGCGACGATCCTGCTCTATGCGCAGGGCACCGAAACCATCAGTGTGGCCATGGTGATCATGGGCGAGATGAATTTCGGCTACGTCGCTGCGCTCGCCGTCATCCAGGCGCTGCTGCTGTTCGTCGCCTTCGCGCTGTTCCGCCTCACCCGCAGTTCCCTGCTGGAAAACTAGCCGCGCCATGAACCAGATCGCAGAGCCATTTTCAGAACCACTTTCCACCCCGCCGCTCAGCGCCGTGCAACAGCACTTCGTTCGCGTCGAAGCCTTGCGCAAGTCCTTCGGCGCCATGCAAGCGCTCAAGGGCGTGGGCTTCGATGTCGAGCAGGGAGCCACGGTATCGTTGCTGGGGCCGAGCGGCTGCGGCAAAACCACGGTGCTGCGCTCGATCGCCGGGCTCGAAACGCCGGATGCCGGCCGCATTCGCATCGGCGAGGAGATCGTCTACGACAGCGACCAGGGCCTGAACCGCCCGCCCGAGCGGCGCCAGATCGGGATGGTGTTCCAGTCCTACGCCGTCTGGCCGCACATGAGCGTGGCACAAAACGTCGGCTTCCCGCTCAAGATCCGGCGCGTAGCCGCGGCCGAGGTTGCCGAGCGGGTCGGCAAGGCGCTCGACCTGGTGGGGTTGCACGGCCTGGGCGAGCGGCCCGCGACCAACCTGAGCGGCGGCCAGCAGCAGCGCGTGGCGCTCGCCCGCGCAATCGTGCACGAACCGCGGCTGGTGCTGTTCGACGAGCCGCTGTCGAATCTCGACGCGCGCCTGCGCCACCAGATGCGCACGGAACTGAAGCTCCTGCAGGACAGGCTCGGCTTCACCGCGATCTACGTCACCCACGATCAGGAAGAGGCGCTGGCGCTTTCCACCAAGGTGATCGTGATGAACCACGGCGTGGTGGAAGCGATGGCGGCGCCGCGCGAGCTGTTCGCGCGGCCCGCGACGCCGTTCGTCGCCCACTTCCTGGGCTTCGACAACATCCTGGATGGCAGCGTCGAAGCGGCAGCGCCACGAGGCGCGGACGGCGCCATGAGCGTCGAGGTCGCGCTCGCCAACGGCTGCCGGTTGCGCTGCCCCTGGCGTCGCGCCGAAGCCGCCGCGGCCGGAATGCCGGTCAGCGTCGCGTTTCGCAGCGAGCGCGTCGCGATCGTGCCCGCGCAAGCCGCGCCGTTGCAGGAGAATACGTTTCGCGGCACGGTCGCCGCCAGCGTGTATCTCGGCCTCAACGTCGATTATCTGGTCGAGGCGGGCAACCTCACGCTGCGCGTGCTCGCGCCCGGCGAGTCCCCGATCGCAACCGGCGTCGAGGTGGCAGCCACAGTGCGCGCGGAAGACTGTATCGTCTATCCGCGTGCTAGCGCGTGATTCATCGACCGCAAACGTTTCAGCAACACACGTTCATGACGAGGAGAAAGAGCATGTCGAAATTGGCCGCAATTCTGGGGCTCGCCGCAACCCTTGTGCTTACGTCGGCGCCGCTGGCGACCTACGGCGCCGACGACCCACCAGCCGTGAAAGCAGCGGCGGCCGGCGCTCAGGACGCGTTGCGCAAGACGATCGCGCAAGCGGCGAAGGAAGGCGAGATCAGCTACTGGGACGCAGTCATACAGCCGTCGACCAACAACGCGCTGGCCGAGGGCTTCCGCAAATACTACGGCCTGCCGTCGAGCTTCAAGGTGAATTACAGCCTGTCGGCGACCGGCGCGCTGGTGACACGGGTCGACCAGGAATTCGGCGCCGGGCGCGTGACCATCGACGTGGTCGGCATCGCCTCTCTGCCCTGGGTGCACGAAAAGGTGCGCGCCGGTCACGTGATGAAGTACGACTCGCCCCAGTACCCGGCATATAAGGCGGCGATGGAAAAAGGTCTCGGGCTCGACGGCTACTTCGCCTTCAACGGCGCATATCTGTTCGTGCCGATGTGGAGCGGCGACAAGCTGGACTTCAAGGGGACCTCGTACAAGGATGTGCTGGGTACGGCGCAGCCGGGCCGGCTGACGATCGGCGATGCCAGCAAGTCGGTGACGTATCTGGCCACCTACATGGCGCATCGCGACGTGCTGGGAATCGATTTCTTCAAGAAGCTCGCCGCGATGAAGCCGGTGCTTGCGCTGCGCTCGGAGCTGATCGCCAATCAGCTCGTGACCGGCCAGTACCAGCTCACATGGTCCGGCATGCCGACCCGCGCCTACCAGTTCAACCAGAAGGGCGGCAAGCTCAAGTTCATCCTGCCGCAGGAAGGTGTGGTGCTGCTGCCGCAGGCGCAGTTCATCACCGCCAAGGCGCCGCATCCGAGCGCAGCCAAGCTGTGGCTGGACTTCGTGCTGTCGGAGGAGGGCCAGAAGATCGTCGTCAACGGCGAGGCGCTCATCTCCGGGCGCAGCGGCTTCAAGAGCCCGCTGCCCGAATACGCGCCGCCGATCGACAGCCTGAACGTCATCAAAATGGACTGGGCCAAGATTTCGACTGCGGACATGAGCAAGGCGCGGGCCGAATGGGTGGGCATGTTCAACCCATGAGCGCGAAACGACCCCAACGCGCTTCCTGGTCCAAACCGGAAGCGGCGGCATGAGCACCGCAAGCCGGACGGCGCTGGTGACCGGCGCTTGGCAAGGTCTGGGGTCTGCGATCGCGCTGCGCCTGGCGCGCGAAGGCTACGATGTCGCCGTGTCCGATCCGAGCGTGGAAAAGCTGCGGGCCACCGTGCATGCCATCGAGGCGCTCGGGCGGCGCGCGCATACGGTCGAGCTCGAACTGCGCGACCAGGCGAGCATCGAGCGCGCGTTCGCCGAAGTCGTGCAGGCGTTCGGCACGCTGGACGTGCTGGTGAACAACGCCGGAATCACGCTACGCCGCAGCGCCCTGGAGGTCTCGCGCGAGGAATGGAACGACGTGATCGCCGTCATGCTGAGCGGCACGTTCTTCATGAGCCAGCAGATGGGCCGGCACCTGCTCGCAGGCGGCCGGCCCGGCGCGATCGTGAGCCTGGCGTCCACCCATGGGCTGGTCGGGTTCGCCGGGCGCTCGACCTACGGCATCGCCAAGGCGGGCATCATCCAGATGACCCGCATGCTCGCGATCGAATGGGCTGCACACGGCATTCGGGTGAACGCGATTGCGCCGGGAACGGTGGAAACGCCTTCGCGCAAGGCGCACTTCGATGCTGACCCGGCAGCGCGCCCACGCATGCTGGCGCGCATCCCGAGCGGCCGCTTCGGCTTGCCGGAGGAGGTGGCCGCGGCGGTCGCGTACCTGGCGAGCACCGATGCGGCGTACGTGACGGGGCAGACGCTGGTGATCGATGGCGGGTTGACTGCGGGCTGACTTGATTGACCTTCGATCCCCCCTTTTGCCATGCGAATAGGTCTCATCTCGGACACCCATAACCTCTTGCGCGAGGAAGCGAGGCAGGCGCTCGCGAGCGTCGATCGCATCCTTCACGCGGGTGACATTTGCACGCCGGAGGTGCTCGAGGCGCTTCGCGCCATCGCGCCGGTGAGCGCGGTCCGCGGCAACAACGACCACGGCGAATGGGCGAACGCGCTGCCGGAAACGACAGTCGTGTCGATGGCAGGCGCGCGCATCCTGATCGTGCACGATCTCGCCACGGCTGCGATCGATCCGCAAGCCCAGGGAATCGACGTGGTGGTCAGCGGTCATTCGCATCGGCCGCGCGTGGAACAGCGCGGGGCGGTGCTCTACGTGAATCCCGGTAGCGCCGGCCCGCGCCGCTTCCGCTTGCCCGTCTCGGTGGGCTTTCTGGATATTGGTGCAGGCCGCATCGACGCGCAGCTCGAGGAGCTGCGCGTGGCCTGAGCAGAAGAAAGCTACGCGACGCGGGCAACCCGCTGGAGAGCCTCGCCCGAGCCGGCGCCGAGGACCTTCTCGACAATCGCCAGCGCGTGCTCGAGTGTGATGCCGTTGCGGTCTCGCCGCGGGTTGTATTCCGCGATCTCGAAGCCGCGCAGGCGCGAATCGGCAGCGACCATGGCGAGCGCTTCGATCAGCTCGTGTGCGCGCATGCCACCCGGCGCCGGCGTACCCACGCCGGGCGCGTCGCGCGGATCGATTACATCGAGATCGAGCGTGATGCCGTAACCGGCCGGCGCGCCAGCGACGATCGCAACCGCTTCCGCCAGCGCATCGGCCACGCCGCGGCGCGTGATCTCTTCCATTCCGATTACGCGCACGCCGATGCGATCGAGCAGCGCCCGTTCTTCGGGCTCGTAGCTGCGGGCGCCGAGCACGCACACGTGCTGCGGCAGTACCTTGGCGCCCGGCACCAGGCAATCGGTGAAGGCAGCATCGCCGTGGCCGAGCAGGGCGGCAAGCGGCATGCCGTAGATGAGCCCGGTATGTGACGTCTGCGGCGTGTGACTGTCGAGGTGAGCATCGACCCAGAGCAGGCCGAGAGTTCCGCGCCCGCGGTGCGCCGCCGCAACACCGCTCCAGGTGCCGACCGCGCACGAGTGGTCGCCGCCGATCACGAGGGGGAACGCGCCATGGCCGATCGCATCGTTCACCGCTTGCGCCAACCGCGGCCCGAGCCGCGACATCACCGCGCTGGGCTGGGCTGCGTGGCTGCGAGCCGGCTGCAACATTGCGCCCCAGCGCGCATCCAGTCCGCCTGCCTGCAGACGCTCGGCCAGCCCGGCCGCGCGCAGGCTGTTCACCGCGCCCGCTGCGCCGGGATCGCGCCCGCCCACGCCGCTGCGCACACCGATGATCTCGACGCGAGTACGCGTCCGGTTCTGCTGTCGTTCCTGCGTCATTGCACTGTCTCCATGCACTCGCCGGCTTGTGGCCGGTGGCGTCACGCCCAAGAATGAGAAAGGGCCACCGTTTGGGCAGCCCCCGAAACCGTGAACGTCACCACTCGCTCCCGCCATTCGCTCCCTTGTGAGCACCCGGCGCGATCCATCGGATCGATTCACGCGCAAATTAGAGACCTCCCTCACCCCACAGTTCCCCTCACGCTCGAATTATTTGCGAGACGCGCGAGAAGCTTGCCGTGCAGACCGCCGAACCCGCCGTTGCTCATCACCAGCACCGAATCGCCGGCGTGCGTCTCGGCGGCGATGGCCTCGATCAGCGCATCGAGCTGGTCGATCACCACGGCCTTGTCTCCGAGCCCAACCAGCGCCGAGCGCACATCCCAGCCGATGCCGCCGCCGTAGCAGAACACGCGATCCGCGCCGGCGAGACTGTCGCCCAGCGCATCGTGCCACACCCCGAGCTTCATCGTGTTCGAGCGCGGCTCGAGCACCGCGATGATCCGTCGCCGGCCGACCTTGCCGCGCAAGCCGGCGATAGTGGTTGCTATCGCGCTCGGGTGATGCGCGAAGTCGTCGTACACGGCAACGCCGCACGCTTCGCCGATCCGCTCCAGGCGGCGCTTGACGTTGCGAAACCCCGCCAGTGCCTCGATCGACGCGGGCGCAGCGATGTCGAAGTACCCTGCCGCCACCATGGCCGCCAAGGCGTTGAGCTGATTGTGCCGGCCGGGCAGATCCCATGCCAGCGTCCCGATCCGCCGGCCGGCGTGGAAAATGTCGCACCCGCCCCGCTCGTCGGGCGCGCCCGCCTGCCAGCCGTCGTCGACGCCGAAATATTCCACCGGCGTATAGCAGCCGCGCTCGAGCACGCGCGCGAGGTTCGCGTCGGCGCCGTTCACGGCGATCAGCCCCGAGCGCGGCAGCATGCGCACCAGGTGGTGGAACTGGGTCTCGATCGCCGCCAGGTCGGGAAAGATGTCGGCGTGGTCGAACTCCAGGTTGTTGAGGACCGCGACCCGAGGGCGGTAGTGCACGAACTTGGAGCGCTTGTCGAAGAAGGCGGTGTCGTACTCGTCGGCCTCGATCACGAACGGCGCAGCGCGCCCGCCCAAGCGCGCCGACACGGCGAAATTCAGCGGTGCGCCGCCGATGAGAAAGCCGGGCTCGAGGCCCGCACATTCGAGGATCCAGGCCGCCATCGCGGTCGTCGTGGTCTTGCCGTGGGTGCCGGCAACGGCGACGACCTGGCGCGTGAAGAGGATGTTCTCGGCGAGCCATTGCGGGCCCGACGTGTACGGCAGGCCCCGATCGAGGATGGCTTCCATGAGCGGGTTGCCGCGCGTGACCACGTTGCCCACGACGTAGATGTCGGCGC
>JBOIEI010000591.1:0-3697 GCA_050741055.1 Burkholderiales bacterium
GTGTTGCTGCCGGCAAACGCGTGGTAGAAGCCCGCTTCGCCCTCAAGCACCGTTTCGCCCCCCGCATGGCCGGCCTGGGCAAGCGCCACCGCCAGCATGGCATTGCGCACGGCGGCCCCCTCGCGCAGGGCCTTGCCGCCGCTGCGCGCCGCTTCCGGATTGCCGCCGGCGAGGCTCGCGCAAAGCGCGATCGTGCTGTTGAGCTGTTCCGCATCGAGGCCCATGATCTTGCCCGCGGCGATGGCGGCGCCGAACAGGCCGAAGACCGGGCCGGGGTGGAAGCCGCGCGCCATCAGAGTGGCGATGAAGTCCGCGCTCATTCGCTCCGAGACTTCGTAGCCTGCCGCCACGCCCGTGATGAAGTCCTTGCCCGAGGCACCGCAGAACTCAGCCGCAACCAGCGCGCTCGGAATGATGCTCGTGCCCGGATGCGTGAGCATGCGAAAGGTGTCCCACTTGCCGCCCGCGAAGCCCATTTCGGAATTCGCGAACGCCGCGCCGCCTTTCGTCACCTTCGTGCCGTCGACCAGGATGGTCGCGCCTTGCTTGACGCCGCGCTCCTCGTCCGCGATGAACTTGACGGCCTGCCGACCCGCCGCGGTTTGCGAGCCGACGAGCACGGACGCGAGGCAGTGCAGCGTGACGCCCTTGGCGCGATCGACGACGGCGGGAGGAAGATCCTCGTAGCGCAGCGCGCCGACCCACCGCGCCAGCTCACGGCTCAACGATGCCTTGTCTTTTCTCCTGGAAGACCATGATGTAGAGCGCGCGCCGCGGACGCCGCGCGCCGTGGCATTATGGCACGCGCGTGCCGCTGTACTTGATCGTCCTGACGGCGTATCTCATGCCAGAGAAGGTCTGATCAACTCCACCTCGTCGCCCCCGCGCAGGCGGGGGGCCAGGAAGCAGCGAGCAGGGTTCGCGACGGCGGTGCTAACATGCTTCCGGCGCTATAGAGAGGAGAGATCCATGGACAAGCCGCTCGACGGTAGTAATCTGCCCAGCGAAATCGGCCAGCGCATCATCGACAAACCCGAGCTGCCCGCACAGGGCGTGCAGACCGACAACGAGGTGTATACCGAGGTCGTTGCGGGCGAGATGCATCTCAAACGTGGCGTGTTCGGCAAGTTCGAAGTGTTCAGCGACGAGGCCGCGCGTATCGGCGGCACCGACAAGTACCCGTCGCCGATGACGTACATGGCGATGGGTGTGGGTTTTTGACTGCTCACCCAGGTTGCGCGGTACGCGCACATGATGAAGCTTACGGTCAGCAAGGCGAGCTGCAAGGTCCGGTTCCGGAAACTTCTCGGCGGCTCGGTCATCAAGGGCACGGTATTCAACCGCTGGGACGGCGTCGACACGCATCTCTCGATCGTAGCCGACGCGCCGGCGGAGAAGATCGCCCACCTGCTGAAGAATGCCAAGGCGGGTTGTTTCGCCGAAGGCCTGATCACGCAACAGGTGCCGCTCGTGAGCACGCTCGAGGTGAACGGCAAGCCGTTCGAGCTCGAAGGCGTGACGAAATGAGGGGAGGGGAAGCATGGCAATGACACCGATCCGGCGCGTCGTCACCGGCAACGACGACCTAGGCCGCTCCATGGTGATCTGGGACGGTCCCTCCCCGGGCGTGCACGCAGCGCAACTGCCCGGCGTTCAGGATGCGAAGATCGAAGGCCGCGGCCACACCGATTTCTGGGTATGGCGCGAGACGCCGCCGCCGCTCGATGGCAAGGAAGACGCGGGCACATGGAACGACGAGTTTCCGTGTCCCGTCGGCGGCGGACACCAGCGCGTCGTGCATTGGCTTCCGAAGACGCCGCAATCGCCGCCGAACGCGCCCTACAAGGCGCCCGAGCAGCACGGCCGCACCTGGGATCGCGGCGGCGGCAATCACTACAACCGCTCGTACATGCACAAGACGAGATCGCTCGACTACGGGATCATGATCTCGGGCAGCCGCACGATGGAGCTCGACGACAGGAAGCTGACCCTCCATCCCGGGGACGTGGTGATCGATGTCGGCGCGTGGCACCTGTGGGACAGCTCGGCGCAAGGCTGCCTGATGGCGTTCGACATGTTCGACTGTGAGTTCGCCGATGAATTCGGCACCGCGGTCGGAGACGACAAACCGATGCGGCCGCCGGAGAAGCAGAAGCTTCCACCAGGAGTGAAACCGCAGCGGCGCGTGGTTGCAATCGATCGCGAGGCAGGCAAGTCGAGCCTCGTCGGCGATACGTCATCGCCCGACGTGCGCTTCGATCCCGCGCGTCCGGGCTTCGCGCTCCACCGCATGTGGGTCGTCAAGGATTTTCCGGCGAAGCTCGTGTGCGAGACGCTGCATCTGCCGAATGTGCTGATTCCACCGCCCAAGGGCTCGGTGCTGAACGTGTTCACGTTCCCGCCCGACGACGGGTGGCAGGGGAAAGTCGGCGAGCGCGAGGTGAGGGCTTATTTCGAAGCGGTGGGTGCGCCGCACGCGTGCACGTTTTCAGCGGATGCGCCGTACCCTTACATGCAGAAGACGCGCACGCTGGACATCTGCATCGTGCTCGAAGGCAGTATCGTGCTCGTGCTCGACAAGGAGGAGGTGCTGCTCAGCCAGGGACAGTTCGTGATCAACCGCGGCGTGAATCATGCCTGGAGCAATCGCTCGGCCAAACCGGCGCTGGTGTCGATCGCCTCCCACGACGGCAAGTAGCCGCGGTCAAGCGCTCGCCAGCACGAAGACGGCGCGGCTCGACCCTCGAGCCGGCGGCGTGACAAAGGAGCCAAAGAAAATGGCCTGGAAATTCGAACTGCTGCTCAAGCCCGGCACCGAAGAGCTCATCACCGAAGGCCCGGTGTGGGACGGCGAGTACATCTACATCACGCAGATCCGCCAGAACCGCATCCTGCGCTACGACCCACGCTCGAACGCGATCGAGCAATGGCGCACCGGCACCAACCGCACCAACGGTCTGGCATTCGACGAGAACGGCCGTCTCTTCGGCTGTTGCGCGGGCGGACGGGCCATCGTGCGCCTCGATCCCGACGGCAGGAATGTGGTCGTGGCCGATCGCCTCGACGGAAAAAGGCTGTCCACGCCGAACGATCTTGCCATCGATCGTAAGGGACGCATCTGGTTCACCAATCCTGTCAACGAGGGTAACTGGGACAAGACGGAGGTCGAAGAGCTCGATCACCGGTCGGTCCTGCGCGCCGATCCGCAGCAGGATGGGAAGTACACGGTCACGCGCGTCACTTTCGATACCACGCAGCCGAACGGCATTCTGGTTTCGCGCGACCAGAAGACGCTATACGTTGCGGAGAGCGGCTCGACCCGCGGCATCCCGAGGCAGTTGCGCGCCTATCCGATCAGGGAAGACGGCAGCCTGGGGCCGTACGACGCCCTCTTCACCTGGGGCGAGGACGCGCGCGGCGTACATCGCGGCATCGACGGCATGTGCCTGGACGCCGAGGACAACATCGTCGCCACAGCCGGCTACTACACCGCCGGCTCGGGCCCGATGCTTTATGTGTTCTCGCCGACCGGTCGCGTGCTGGAGACGCACCCGGTGCCCGCAAACCGCCCCACGAACTGCTGTTTCGGCGGCCCGGACCTGACCACGGTATTCGTAACCAGCACGAACGGACACTTCTTCAAGGCGCAGACCGATCGCGTCGGCTGGGCGATGTTTCCCTGACCGTCAGGCGCCAG
>JBOIEI010000592.1:0-6253 GCA_050741055.1 Burkholderiales bacterium
GCTTGGGCGACTTCGGTGAGGTTGAAGTTGCACCGGATCGCCTCGCGCACCGAGCGCAGTTGCTGAAAGTTCACCTCGCGACCTGCATATCCGATTTTCGCATGTGCTCGTGCGGTTTCGTTCGTTCATCGCACGAGCCCATGTTAGTACATTCACCCCTCTCGCCACGCAACGAAACCGCGTGCGCCAAAGCAACGCGTGCGCAGTGGCAAACGACGAACGCTATCGAAATGGGTGCGCTGGATATTCCGGAAATCCCGCTCACGGGTGAGCAATCGGATCAGCTGAGAACGCTGGCAACGTCGCTGAGCGCCGAGCAAGCACTCTGGCTCAGCGGTTACTTCGCCGGGCTCAGCGCGTCGACACGCGGCGTCGCCCAGGCCGTCGCCGAGGCGGCGCCGAAGTCGTTCGTTGCCGACACTGCCAGCCTCGAAGCGCAAATCCGCACGTTGACCATTCTTTACGGCAGCGAAACCGCCAATAGCGCGACGCTCGCCGCCAAGCTGGCCGAGGCGGCACGTGCCGCGGGCCTTGCCCCTGAGGTCGTCGACATGGCGCAGTACAAGTCGCGGCGGCTCAAGGAGGCGCAGGACGTCCTCATCATCACCAGCACGCACGGCGAGGGCGACCCGCCGCAACCCGCCGCCGAGTTCTTCGAGTTCGTCGAAGGCCGCAAGGCGCCGCGCTTGCCGGACCTGCGTTACGCGGTGCTCGCCCTGGGCGATGCGAGCTACGAGCGCTTCTGCGAAGCCGGGAAGAGGCTCGATCGCCGGCTGGAACAACTGGGCGCCACGCGCCTGCAGCCGCGCATCGATTGCGACGTCGATTACGACGATGCGGCCGAGGACTGGACCGGGAAGGTACTGGCGCTGCTGAGGACGGAGAAGCACAAGGCTGGCAACGCGCCGCTTGCGCCCGCCCGCTCCGTCCCCGCCGTGAGCCTCGTTCGGGCCAAGCCGGCCGCCGCCGTCGACAAGAACAATCCCGCGGTTGCGGCCGTGATGGAGAACCTGGTGCTGACCGGCCGCGGATCGAGCAAGGAAACGCGCCACGTCGAATTGTCGCTGGCCGATTCGCGTCTCGACTATCGGCCGGGCGATGCCCTGGGTTTCGTGCCGCAAAACGATCCGGCGGCGGTGGAATCCATCCTGGAAACGTTGGCGCTGCCCGCCGCCACGCCGGTCTCGCTGAAAAAGGGCGATGCTCCACTGGAGGCCGCGCTCGGATGCGACCTCGAGATCACCATTGCGACGCCGCGCTTCCTCCAGCATTGGGCGGATCTGAGCGGCGCTGCGGCACTCAAGCGCCTTACCGAAGACGCGCATGTCGAGGACCGCGCGGCCTTTCTCGGAACGCACCACATCGTCGACATCGTCCGGCGCTTCCCCGTTCCCGGGGTCCAGGCGCAGCAATTCGTTGCCGGCTTGCGCCCGTTGCAGCCCAGGCTCTACTCGATCGCCTCGAGCAGCGCTGCGCTTCCCGGAGAAGCGCATCTGACGGTGGCGACCGTTCGCTATGACCTGCACGGCCAGACACGCATGGGCGTTGCTTCGGGATATCTCGCGACACGCGGCGTGCCCGAAGCGCGGATTCCGGTTTACGTGCAGTCCAATCCTCTGTTCCGATTGCCCGACGACGACAGGCCCATCCTCATGATCGGTGCCGGAACCGGTGTCGCGCCTTATCGGGCATTCCTGCAGGAACGCGAGGCGCATGGCGCTAACGGAAAGACATGGCTCTTCTTCGGTGAACGCCACTTCCGCACCGATTTTCTCTACCAGACGGAGTGGCAGGAATTCCTGAAAAGCGGCGTGCTGACCCGTATGAACGTCGCGTTCTCGCGCGATGGCGCGCAGAAGGCCTACGTGCAGCATCGCATGCTCGAACACGCCCGCGACATTTACGCCTGGCTGCAAGAAGGCGCTAATGTTTACGTTTGCGGTGATGCTGCACGCCTGGCCCCCGACGTGCATCGGGCGCTCGTGTCCATCGTTGCCCGGCAGGGTGGCCTGGAGCCCGAATCGGCCCACGAGTACGTTCGCACGCTCACGCGCGATCGCCGTTACCAACGGGATGTCTACTGATGGTCACGACTGAATCCATCGACCGCAGCCGCGATCTGTCGCAGCCGCTGGAGAAGCTGAGCGCCGACGAGGCGCTGAAGGCGGGTAGCGATCAGCTTCGCGGCACCATCGCGACGGGACTGCTGGACGAGCTCACCGGCGCAGTCCCGGGTAACGACCCGAAGCTCATGAAGTTCCACGGCATCTATCAGCAGGACGACCGCGACCTGCGCGACGAGCGACGGCGGCAGAAGCTCGAGCCCGCTTATCAGTTCATGGTGCGGGTACGGCTGCCCGGCGGCGTGTGCACGCCCAGGCAGTGGCTCAAGCTCGACCAGCTCGCCCGCGCGCACGGTAGGGAAACGCTGCGCCTCACGACCCGCCAGACGTTCCAGTTCCACTGGGTGCTGAAGCGCGATCTCAGGGCGACCCTGCAGGGTCTGCATGCAGTGCTGCTGGATACGATCGCGGCCTGCGGGGACGATGCGCGCGGGGTGATGTGTGCGGTCAACCCTCGGCTGTCGGCGCTGCACGACGTCGTTCAAACGCTAGCGAAGCAGGCGAGCGATCACGCGATCCCGAGAATGCGCGCCTACCACGAGATCTGGTATGGCGAGCAGCGCGTTGCGTCCTCCGGCCCGGAAGAGCCGTTCTACGGGCGAACGTACATGCCGCGCAAGTTCAAGATCGGTTTCGCGGTCCCGCCGGTGAACGACATCGACGTCTATGCGCAGGACCTGGGCTTCATCGCCATCGGCAGCGCCGGGAAGCTGAACGGCTTCAACGTCGCGATCGGCGGCGGCATGGGCCGAACCGACCGCGTGCCGGAAACCTATCCGCGGCTCGCCGATGTCATCGGCTACGTGCCGGCCAGTCAGCTGCTCGCCACGGTCGACGCGGTCATGTCGGTGCAGCGCGATTACGGCGACCGGCGCGACCGGGCTCATGCCCGCTTCAAGTACACGATCGACGACAAGGGGCTGGACTGGATCAAGGGCGAGATCGAAAGCCGGCAGGGCTTTGCTCTGCAGCCGGCGCATCCCTATCGGTTCACGTCCAACGGAGACGACTTCGGTTGGGTCGAGGGCGCCGACGGCTACGGCCACTACACGCTTTTCATCGAGAACGGCCGCATCGCCAATCGGCAAGGCTGCCGTGTCATGGACGGCCTGCGCGAGATTGCGCGCCACCACCGCGGCACGTTGCGACTGACGCCGAACCAGAACCTGATCATCGCCGACGTTGCGCCCGCCGAACGGGCGCGCATCCAGGCATTGCTGGACGAACACGGCCTCGACGCGCTCAACCGTCAAAGCGCATTGCGCCTCAATTCGATGGCCTGCGTCGCGCTGCCGACCTGCGGGCTCGCCATGGCCGAGAGCGAGCGCTACCTGCCGTCGCTGATCTCGAAGATCGAGACGCTGCTGGAGGCGCATCAGTTGTCGCGCGAGGCGATCACGCTGCGGATGAGCGGGTGCCCGAACGGTTGCTCGCGGCCCTATATCAGCGAGATCGGTCTGACTGGCCGCGCACCCGGCAAATACAACCTCTATCTGGGCGGCGGCTTCCACGGCCAGCGCCTGAACAAGATGTACCTGGAGAACGTGAACGAAGCGGCGATTCTCGACACGCTGGACAAGGTCATCGCGCACTACGCGCGCGAGCGCCTCGACGATGAGCATTTCGGCGACTTCGTGATCCGCGCCGGCTACGTGCCGGAGGTCACCGAGGGTCGCCGTTTCAACGACTGATCAACAACCGCAAGGAGCTGTCATGCCATTGCAGCGCCGGGCGCAACTTCCTCGAGATCCTGCGCGCGATCGACAGCCTGCAGCTCACCGACAATCAGAAGGTGGCCACGCCGGTGAACTGGAACAAGGGCGAGCCCGTCATCATCGTCCCAAGCCTCTCCAACGACGAGGCGAAGAAGCGCTTCCCGGCACTACCGAAGCTCGGCCGTGCGTCTGCGCCCAGCCTGTTCGATGGTCCGGATCACGGCCTCCTCGTTGGCGCGCACGAACTCCAGGCTCTTTCGGTCGCTGGTCGATAGCCGCCGCATCAATGCCTCGGGCTCGGGCTTGGCGGCGTCGACGGCGCGGAAGAATGCCATCACGCGTGCGAGATCGGGTCCGATCCGATCGACAGCGCCCTCGAGGCGGCTGTAGTGCCGGCTATAGGTCATGAGGTTCGCCAGGCTGATGTTGTTCATCTCGCCCGCGGGCAGGTCCAGCGCTCGCTCCAGCCGCGCGAAAACGACCCCTCGGGCCCGCATCAGCTCCTCCAGCGGCAATTCGTTGCGATGAAAACGCGTATACAACCTCTCCACCTCGCGATAGTGCGCGAGGGTCGCGCGCGTCTCGCGCGATTGCATCACCGCGTAGTTGCGCAGAGCCCGGTTCTCGCGCGTGTACCAGCCGTACTTCTGGGCAGCGAACTGCGCCATGGCGCGATAGGTAATGATGTTGCAGAGCGGCTCCTCGATGCCGTAGGGCAGCTGGAACTGGTCGTGGCAGTCCTCGTGGATCACCAGGTAGACGAAGCGGTCGAGCTCGCCGGCGATCATCGAGGACGTCACCGGCGTTCCGATCTCGCCCCAGACTTCCACCGAGCCGAAATACCAATCGTTGTCGGAGCCGACATCGCGGCATTGCTCGGCGTCGATCTGCTCCAGCCATTGAATCGCCGGGTCCTCGTAGGAATACGGCAGGACGCGCTTCGATGCCTGACCGCAATAGGCATAGGCATCGCGCTCGTCGGTGAGTTGGGCGAAATTGCGCGTCTCCTTGAAGCCGATAGCGCGCTCGAGCGCGCGCAGCTCAGCGAGCAGCGCCTTCCACTCGGCGGACAGTTCCGGCGCTGCGGGCGAAGCGGGATCGCGCATCGGACTGCAGCCGGCGAGCAACAGTAGCGCAGCGCTCGCGAGGACCGCGCAAGCGGTGCGCACCGATCGCCGGGCCCGTTTGATCACCATATGAGGCGCAAACGCCGCAGGCTGCCCGGCCGGTGACAGACGAGGGGGGCAGGGCGGGAAAGGCCGGGGAAGGGCGGGGCGCGCATCATGCGCCCACCGCCGCGGGCAGCGCATGCAAAAATTGAAGCTCTGCGAGATGCGCGTACAACCCGTCCTGGCGCAACAGCTCCTCGTGGCCGCCGATCGCATGAATGCGGCCCTGCTCGATGACCACGATCCGGTCGGCTTCGCGCACCGTCGACAGGCGGTGCGCGATGGCGATCGACGTGCGAGCGCGCATGAGCACCTGCAACGCCTGTTGCACCAGCCGCTCGCTGGCTGCGTCGAGCGCGCTGGTGGCTTCGTCGAGCAGCAGGATTTCGCGATCGGCGAGCAGGGCGCGCGCAATCGACAGCCGCTGCCGCTGCCCGCCCGACAAGCGCACGCCGCGTTCGCCGAGCTCGGTGGCGTGGCCTTGCGGCAGGCGGTCGACGAACTCGGCAGCGTAGGCGGCTTCGAGCGCGGCGCGCACCTCGCGCTCGGTGGCCTGCGGGCGCCCATAGCGGACGTTGTCGAGCACGCTTGCGGCGAAGATGACGGGCTCTTGCGGCACCAGCGCGATGCGCCGGCGCACGTCCGCAGGGTCGCAGTGGCGGATGTCGATGCCGTCGAGCAGGATCCGGCCAGCCTGCGGATCGTAGAAGCGCAGCAGCAGCGCCATCAGCGTCGATTTGCCCGCGCCCGACGGACCCACCAGCGCGATGCGCTCGCCGGCTGCGATCTCGAGGCTGAAATCGGCCAGCGCGATGCTGTCCGGGCGGGTCGGATAGGCGAAGCGCAGCCTCTGCAAGCCGACGCGACCGCGCAGCCTCGCCGGCAGCGAGACCGGATTCGCGGGCGCAGCGATGTCGGACCGTGCATCGAGAAGCTCCATCAACCGCTCGGTCGCTCCGGTCGCACGCTGGATTTCCCCCCAGACTTCGGACACTGTTCCCGCGCCGCTGGCGACGATGAACGCATAGAACACGAAGGCGGAAAGCTCGCCGGCGCTCATCCGGCCCGCCAGCACGTCGTGGCCGCCGATCCAGAGGATGATACCGACTGCGCTGAAGGCGATCAGCATGACGGCCGCGATCAACCAGGCCTTCTGCTGCACACGGGCGACCCCGGCGCGACACGCCGCCTCCACGCGGCTCGCGAAATGTTCGCTTTCCGCCTGCTCGTGCACATAGGCTTGCAC
>JBOIEI010000593.1:0-1520 GCA_050741055.1 Burkholderiales bacterium
GGCAACGACTGGCTCAAGAGAGCGAGCAGCACATGCAACAAGCGCAGCAGTGCATGCAGAAGGCAAAGCAGCTTTCGTGATGCATCAACAGACGAGCGAGCCATGCAGCGTCTCGCTCGTTTATCCGTAAGTCGATAGTGCGCGGGGACCGATCAAAGCAGCGCAAGCGCCCACCATCCCGCACCGAGCACCAGCGCAGCCGCCGCCCCGCACAGCAGATAAGCCGCCGCGGGCCAAGCGGGCGCTGCCGTGCTTTTCATACCGGTGAAGAACAAGCATCAACACGGTTCAGCGGGATACCGGTCGGTGAGCCGTTCGCCACGAATTATAGGAGTGGGGCCTGAACTCGTCGGGTTTGGGTTCAGTCTCGAGAAACGATGGGCGCCCTGCGGACGCTCAGAATAAGCCCGGCAAAGCCGAGTCCGAGGAGCGCGATCGACGAGGGTTCTGGAACAACCGCTGCTCCCGGAACGGCATCGAATTTGCGGCTCGCCGGATCAGGCTGTTGAACAGTTCGTTCAGGGTGTGCGCTTGCGCAATGAGCATGGCCTCTGCTCGGCCCAGGTCGCCATCGTGCACGCGCTTGATCTGGGTCTCGATCTCAGCCACGAACGCATTCACCTCGTGCGGCCCGCGCTTCTCCGTTTGCTGGATCGTTGCAGCGGCCTGGACGCTCGGTTTCATCAGCGCTCTGGCGAGTGCCATCTCTTCGGTTTCGTCGGGCATTTTGCGGCACACACAAGCCGATATTGCGCGTCTGTGCGGCCGAGCGGCCATTGGCCCCGGGCGCTATACTGGCCGCATCTCCAGTGGCTGGAGCGCCCGGCATGGGTTTGGAAGAAGTCCTTCCCATCGTCGCCTCGTCCGTTGGCATCGTGTTTTTCGCCTACCTATCGGAGCGGAGCCGCAGCAAGACCGCCGCTCGCGATGCCGCCCGCCGTCGTGAGCGGACCGAGAAGGCGGAGCACTTCGGGTGGAAGCTCGGCCTCGGTCTGCGGAACCTCCTCCGAAAGCGCGGCGGAAACTACCCACGAATTGCGCACCGGCGAGACTACCTGCGAACCAATCGCCAGCGCTGACGGCATGCCGGGAAGCTGCCGCATCAGGTTGAACAGCGTCGACGCGGTGTTGCTGGTGTTCACCGCGGCTGTCGTGGGAACCGCGTTGATGTAGGCCGCCACCCTGCCGAGCGCCTGAATCTTGTTCACCTCCTCGGGCGTGAAGAACGCCATCAGCTTGTCCGTGCCCATGGTCCGGACCGCGCGATTCAGCCGCTCGGGCGAGATGACCCGATCGCCGGTGACGTTCTCGCCCAGCGCTGCCCGAGCCAGCGCCGCTCCGATCTGGCTTCGGGCTTCTTGGAACGCGGCAGGATCACTACGGCTCAGCATCGCGGAGAGCGATGAACGCCGTTATCGTCCGGCGTGGCGGGGGCGCGAATTGACCTGCGCGCGCTGCGCGGCTAGCATCCATGTGTTGCGCAGGAGAGCGCGGCAACGTTGCCGCCGCCGAAGGCGAAA
>JBOIEI010000594.1:0-1604 GCA_050741055.1 Burkholderiales bacterium
GGATTCCGCTGGTGCCCATGGTCGCTATGCGCATGTGTTCCGCTCTCGGTGCGAGCCGACACGGCGCCCGCCGCAGGCTCTCGATGTAGATGTCGTTGGAACTGCGTAAGCCAGGAGGATTACAGTACCTGAATCGTTCGATGCACTTTCTTTTCGGCGTGCTGATCGGGTTGGGTGTGGCGATTCAAGCGTACGCGCAGGCTTGGCCTTCGAGGCCCATACGCATGGTGGTGAATTTCGCCGCCGGCGGCAGCACCGACGTCATCGCCCGTTCGGCCGCGCAGGGCCTCGTCGCGGCGCTCGGCCAGCAGGTGGTCGTCGACAACCGCGTCGGAGCGGGCGGCAACATCGGGCTCGAGCTGGTCGCGAGAGCGGCGCCCGACGGATACACGCTGCTTCATTCCTCCGACGGCCCGATCGTCATCAATCCGCACCTCTACAAGATGAACGTCGATGTGGCGAAGGATCTCCTGCCGGTCGCACCGACGGCGGGCGCTGCGCTGTTCCTGATCGCGCGTCCGGGCATTCCTTCGCGCCATCTCGCCGAGTTCCTCGCCTATGCCCGCGCGAATCCGGGGAAGCTCAATTTCGGTTCCGCAGGCACTGGCACGCTCCAGCACATCGCGATCGAGATGCTCATGGCCGAGGCGAAGTTCAAGGCGGTGCACGTGCCGTACAAGGGCTCGCAGGCTGTGCTCGTGGATCTCCTCGGTGGGCAGGTGGATTTTACGGTGGATCTAGGCGCCGCGATTCCTCACATGAAGTCGGGCAAGGTGCGGCTGCTCGGAGTCCCGACCAAGGCGCGCTCGCCGATCTTTCCCGATGCGCCGACGCTGATCGAGCAGGGGACGAACGTGGAGCTTTCCTGGATCTCGGGCATCTACGCGCCGGCCGGCACGCCGCGCGCGATCGTGATGCGGCTCAACACCGAAATCGGGCGCGTCATGCAGTCGCCCGAAGCGAAGAAGCATCTCGACGCGATGGCGGCGCAGGCCCTGCCGCCGATGACCCCGGAGCAGTTCGCGGCACACCAGCAGCGCTCGCGCGCGCGCTTCGGGGCCGTCATCCGCGCGGCGAATATCAGGCTCAACTAGCGTGCTGAATCCCAGCTTTCACGCGAGGTGCGTATCCTGGCGCCGATGCCGTGCATCGAGCGGTCACCGCAGCGTCCGTCCCTGTTGACGGACGCCGAGCTGCCGATCATGCGAGTGACATTATCCATCGCGCTTCCCGCCGTGTTGGCGACGATGATGCGGATCGGGCGTCCCGGGTAGCCTTGGGCGTCTGCGGGTGACTGGGCGAACACGTTGCCGCAAGCGAGTAGCAGCACAAACTCGCTGCCAGACGGAATAGGCCCTGCTCCATGGCGTCAATCCCTGCGTCGGTTCACGAGAAAACTCAAGTCTTCGCGGTAGTGAGCGATATCTGGTGTGGAGCCGGTTTCCCTCAATCCACCTTCAAGCCGATCTGCGCGACCAGCTTGCCGGTGGTATCGCGATCGGCCTTGAGCATGGCGCCGAAATCTGCCGGACTGCCGCCGACCGCATCGGCGCCGATCGCGCTGATCCGTTCGCGCACGTCGGGGTGCGACAACGTGGCGACGA
>JBOIEI010000595.1:0-5681 GCA_050741055.1 Burkholderiales bacterium
GGCTTGAAAAGCACGATGCCCCAGCTGCCGTGGCGGCGGCGCTGCAGCCACGGGCGCCACGCAAACGCGATCGCGGCGAGAGCAAGGACGCCGGCGAGCGGCAGGTAGCTAAAGAGCCGCAATCACCGCCTGCGTGACGTCGCGCGTGCGCGCGCTGCCGCCGAGATCCGGGGTGAAGATCCTTTTCGCCGTCACCGCTTCGATCGCCTTCATCAGCCGCGCCGCGGCTTTGGCCTCGCCCAGGTGCTCGAGCATCATGGAGGCGGTCCAGAAGGTCGCGATCGGATTGGCGATGCCCTTGCCGGTGATGTCGAATGCCGAGCCGTGGATCGGCTCGAACATCGACGGGAAGCGGCGCTCGGGGTTGAGATTGGCGGTGGGCGCGATGCCGAGGCTCCCGGACAGCGCGGCGGCGAGATCCGACAGGATATCCGCGTGCAGGTTGGTCGCCACCACGACATCGATGCTGCCCGGGCGCGACACCATGCGCGTGGTCATCGCATCGACCAGCTCGCGATCCCAGGCGACATCGGGATAATCGCGCGCCACCTCGAAGAAGATCTCATCCCACATCACCATGCCGTGGCGCTGTGCATTGGACTTGGTGACCAGCGTCAGGTGCTTGCGCGCTCGGCCGCGCGCGAGCTCGAAAGCGAAACGGTGAATGCGCGTCACACCGGCGCGGGTGAATACGGAGGTCTCGGTTGCAACTTCCTCCGGCAGCCCGCGGTGCGCGCGCCCGCCGCTTCCGGAATATTCGCCTTCTGAATTCTCGCGCACGATGACCCAATCCAGATCGGCAGGATCGCGCAGCCTCAGCGGGCTTTGCACGCCGGGCAGCACCCGCGCCGGGCGCACATTTGCATACTGGTCGAAGCCCTGGCAGATGGGTAGCCGCAACCCCCACAGCGATACGTGATCGGGCACCTTGGGCGAGCCCACCGCACCGAAGAAGATCGAATCGAAACCCTGCAACTGCTTGAGGCCCCCGTCGGGGATATAGGCGCCCCGGGCGAGATAGCGCTCGCTGTCCCAGTCGAAATCCGTGACGGCAAGCCGAAATCCTTCCAGCTCGGCCAGTGCTGCCAGCACTTTCAACCCCGCGGGGATGACTTCCTTGCCGATGCCGTCGCCGGGGATCGCCGCCAACCGATATTCGCGCATTGCCCTTCCCTCTCGCCTCGTGAACCACAAAGTCTAGACGAATTCGGTACCTAGCGTCCTGAGTCCGAAATTCGCCGCGCAAAAGATGCCGAGAATCGACGCCATACATTGGCGTAAATCCTCGCCAGGTGTCCAACCTGGCTGTGGTTCACTTCGCGTCTGGCGCCGATTTCGACACTTTTGCCGCTCGCGGGCGCGGAGCACACGATTGGGATTGCAGCGACGAATCCCGGACTCAGGACACTGGCCCCAACCAGCAAGGCCCGCTCGAAGCCGCTAAACCTCAGGACGCAGGCTGCCGATATTGCCGGGGACGATCCGCGCGCGGGCAGGGATGGCCCCGGTCGCGCTCGGGGTCGGCGGCCCGGTACAACCCGGGTCGCGCGCTGGAGAGCAGCAATGAAACTACCGCATACGCGCCGCCTCAGTCACAGTCAGCACGAGCAGCATCGCCAAAGCGGGTCGCATGTTGCGCCGCACCGTGGCCGCGCCGCGGCGACCGGGAGCTGATCATGCGCTTTCGCCGCTCCATAGCCTTGCCGCTGATCGGCCTGCTCGTGCTCGTGTCCTCGGGCGGCGCCATCGTCAGCCACTTCGTCAACATGCGCGCCCTCGAAAGCAGCTTGTATGAGTCGGAGCGCGACAAGCTCGACCATATCGGCTACATCGTCGAGAGCGCGATTCGGGCCGAGGCGCCGCGGCTGAGCACGCTCGCCCGCTCGCTGAAGGACCATGCCGAGCTGAAACAGCAGCTCGCGCTGCAAGACGAGGACGCGGCAGCGTTTCGCTCGGTCCTGGACCGGATTTACCTGGATACGCGAGTCGATGTGCTTGCGGTCTCGGACCGAGAGCAGTACATCGCGTATCGCGCGCACGACCCGGGCAGGTACGGCGACCGCGTACAGCTCCCCGGGCTCGCCAAGGCTCTGGCCGGCGAAGATGTCATCGAGACCCGCAAGATGCCCTCGGGAATGGCCATCCGCGCCGTAGCGCCGTTGTCGCTTCAGGGGCGGACGATCGGTGCGATCATCGTCGGCACGCAGCTGAACGACGCCTATGCGCGGCGCCTCGCGCGCCAGGTGAAGGCCGAGATCTCGTTCGTCTCGGCGCAGGGTGTGTGGGCGAGCTCGCGCCCCGGCCAGAAGCTCGATGCCGAGGTGCGCCAGGTCATCGAGAGCAGCGCAAGCCACGAAAAACCGCTGTTCCAGACCGACGAGAAGACGCACAAGGCGCGCTTGTTCCTGCCGCTGGCGGTTGCCGAGCAACCGCTCGTGCTGGTGCTCGAGACGGACACCTTGCACCTGGCCGACCTGATGGAGCAAGCCAGGGACTATCAGATTGCGCTATCGGCGCTGCTGCTCGGCGCCGCGCTCGTGCTCGGGACGCTGCTTACCTTCCGCATCGTGCGCCCGCTGGTCGAGTTGAAGCGTCGGGCGGTGAAGGTCGCAAGCGACATCACCGGGCAGGAGATGGACAGCAGGGAAGGCAGCGAGATCGACTCGCTGGTCGCGGTAATCGATCGGACCACGGCTGCGCTGTCGGCGGCGAACCGGGAAGTGCTCGAGCGCGAGCAGGAGGTGCGGCTCGTGACCGACTCGCTGCCGCTCGCGGTGGCCTATGTCGACAGCGACCTTCGCTATCGCTATGTCAACCGGCGCTTCGCCGAGTGGTGCGAGCGGTCCGTCGACGAGGTCGTCGGGCGCTCAGTGCCCGAAGTGATCGGCGCCACGCTCTACCAATCGGTGCGTGCGCAGATCGATGCGGCGCTGCAAGGCGAAACCGTCTCCTACGAGCGCCAGCAGACGACCGAAGCTGGCCGCGCGATGTGCTACTACTCGCGTCTGGTGCCCCACCGCGGCGACGGCGGCGCGGTGCTCGGCTACTACGCCCTGATCGAGGACATCACCGAGCGCAAGGCCGCCGAGTCGCAGGCCGAGCGCGCGCGCGTGTTCATGAGCGCGATCATCGACGCGGTTCCGAGCCCGGTGTTCGTGAAGGACGAGCAGCACACGTACATCGCGATCAACGACGCCATGTGCGAGTTCATCGGCAAGCCGCGCGAGCAGCTGCTCGGCAAGAGCGACTACGACGTATTTCCCGAGCATGAGGCCGACGTCTTCTGGGCGAAGGACCAGGAGGTGTTCGACAGCGGCATGGCGAACGAGAACGAGGAATCGTTCACCGACGCCGCCGGCGTGCCGCACTGGATACTCAGCCGCAAGCGCGGGTACGCGCTGCCCGGGGGCAAGCGCATGCTGGTCGGCGTCATCACCGACTTGACCGAGCGCCGCGAGGTGGAGATGGCGCTGCGCGAAAGCGAAGCCCAGGCAAACCGTCTCGCATTGGTCGCAAGCCGCACCCAGAACGCGGTCATCATCTCCGACGCCTCGGGTCGCATCGAGTGGGTGAACGAAGGCTTCACCCGGCTCACGGGCTACAAGCTGCACGAAGTGGTGGGCCGCGTGCCGGGCCACATCCTGCAGAACGAGGAAACCGACGCGCAAACGGTCGCCCATATCGCCGCGTGCGTGGCCAAAGGCGAGCCGTTCCAGGTCGAGATCGTCAATCAGGCGAAGGACGGGCGCCGCTATTGGCTCGCCATCGACGCCGAGCCGATCCGCGACAAGGATGGCAAGCTCACCAACTTCATCGCGATCGAATCCGACATCACCGAGCGCAAGCACGCCGAGGAGGAGCTGCGCCAGGCGAAGGTCGTGGCGGAAGCCGCGAGCCGGGCGAAATCCGAATTCGTCGCCAACATGAGCCACGAGATCCGAACGCCGATGAACGGGGTGCTCGGCATGACCGAGCTGCTGCTCGACAGCGACCTGAGCGAGCGCCAGCGCCGCTTCGCCCAGACCATCCGCAATTCCGGCGAGGCCTTGCTCAACATCATCAACGACATCCTCGATTTCTCCAAGATCGAGGCCGGCCGCATGGAGCTCGACTGCAGCCCCTTCGACCTGCGCGCGGTGGTGGAGGAGACGGCCGAGCTGCTCGCCGCGCGTGCGCACTCCAAGGGCGTCGAGCTCGCCTGCAACATCGCTTCCGACGTTCCGGTCGGCGTCGAAGGCGACGCCGGCAGGCTGCGCCAGGTGCTGACCAACCTGATCGGCAACGCCGTCAAGTTCACCGAGACGGGCGAAGTGGTGGTCGCGGTGAAGCGCGTCGATCCTCCCGGCGCGGACCCCGAGCTGTGCACGCTCGAGCTCTCCGTCATCGATACCGGCATCGGCATGAGCGAGGAGGCGAGGACGCGGCTGTTCCAGCCGTTCTCGCAGGCCGATGGCACCACCACACGCCGCTACGGCGGCACCGGATTGGGCCTTGCCATCAGCCGGCAACTGGTCGAGCTGATGGGCGGTCAGATCGCCCTGGAAAGCGAGCTGGGCAAGGGCTCGCGGTTCTGGTTCCAGCTCAGGCTGCGCATCAGTGCGGCGTTGCCCGAGGACATGGCGGCGAGCGAATCGCTGCGCGGCCTGCAGGTGCTGATCGTCGAAGACAATCCGACCAACGCCGCCATTTTGCAGCACTACACGCAGGCCTGGGGCATGAAGCCCACGTGCGTCGACCGCGCGGAAAAGGCGCTGGCGCATCTGCAGAGCGCAGTCGTCGACCTGGTCCTGATCGACTGGAAGCTTCCGGGCATGTCGGGCCCCGAGCTCGCACGGCACCTGCGCGAGAAGCTCCTGGCGACGCAGCCGCTCGTGCTGCTCACCTCGATGACGGCGAACGATGTCTCTAACACTGCGCGCAGCTGCGGATTCAACGCCTATCTGAGCAAGCCCGTGCGCCGCGACGAGTTGCTGCGCTGTCTGGCACGCGTCCTGGGCGAAGTCGAAGAGCGCAGCTCGGATGGCATCGTCCTCATGCAACGCTTCGATGCGCGTGTACTGCTGGTCGAGGACAACACCGTCAACGCCGAGATCTGCACGGCGATGCTCGCTTCCCTCGGTTGCACCGTGGACGCGGCCGTGAACGGCGCCGAAGCGGTCGAGATGTCGGCCGCGCGCCGCTACGACCTGGTGCTGATGGATTGCCAAATGCCGGTGATGGACGGCTTCGAAGCCACGCGCACCATTCGCGTCCGCGAGCAGGTGAGCCCGACTGCGCACCGCATGCCCATCATCGCGTTGACGGCCAATGCCATGCAGGGCGATCGCGATCGCTGCCTTGCCGCCGGGATGGACGACTACCTGGCGAAACCGTTCAAGCGCCAGCAGCTCGAGGCCGTGCTCGCCCAGCACGCGCATGGGCGCATGCCTGCGCGCTCGGTCGCCGCCGCGCAGGTCAAAGCGAGCGTGCCGGCCAAAGCGAGTGCGCCGGCCAAAGCGAGTGCGCCGGCGCAGGGCTTGCGACTCGCCTATGCCCGCCCGGCTGCCTCCATCGAGCACGATGGAGCCGTCCTCGCGCCGGCAAGCGTCCCTGCCCGGGAAACGGACGAGGCCATGGAGGCGATCGTGCTCGACCGCGCCGCCCTGGCGGGTATCCGCGCGCTAGAACGCCCCGGCTCGGGC
>JBOIEI010000596.1:0-9814 GCA_050741055.1 Burkholderiales bacterium
GAACCGCACCTCGCCCAGCGTCAGCTTGTGGCCGAGGTCGCGTTCGACGAACGAGACCAGCAAGCGCTTCGCGGCATACGGCACGAGCAGGAATCCGAGCAGGGCGTACAGCGCGACCGCCGCTGCCAGCGAGAGCACGACTATCCGTATGCGTTTGCGGTTCACGGCGCGAAGTTCCTTGCGCTCGATTATCGGGGAAAGCGCGGGTCGCACCAAGCAGCCGGTCGGCTCGACCGCCGCAATGCGCACACGGTGTGAATATAATCACCGTTCGACAGCTCGTAGCACCGGCTTTGCACGGCTGCCCACATGCCGCGCGGGTGCAACGCTTGCTTCCTCGACGCACAGCATGCTCTCCACACCAGTCGCCGACATCGTCGAGCACGCCGAGCACGCGCTCGCCGAATGCATGGCCGCCGACCGCTATCGTCTCGTCGCAGCGCTCGCGCGCCTGCGTGCGGCCGAAAGCGATCCCGAACGCTTTGCGGCGCGACTCGCAACCTTGCGCGCAGGCATGGCGCAATCGCAGGCACGCCGGATGGAGCGCCTGGCGCACCTGCCGCAGCCCTCGTATCCGGAGTCGCTGCCGGTAGCCGCCAAGCGCGACGAGATCGCGGCCGCCATCGCGCGCCATCCGGTCACCATCGTGTGCGGCGAGACGGGTTCGGGCAAGACCACGCAACTGCCCAAGATCTGCCTCGATCTGAAACGCGGCGCCAGCGGGCTCATCGGACACACCCAGCCGCGGCGCATCGCCGCCCGCAGCGTGGCTGCGCGCATTGCGCAAGAGCTCGGTTCGTCGCTCGGCGCGATCGTCGGTTACAAGGTGCGATTCCAGGACAAGCTCGCGCCCTCGGCCTACGTCAAGCTGATGACCGACAGCATCCTGCTCGCCGAGACCCAGGGCGATCGGCTGCTGGCGGCCTACGACACCATCATCATCGACGAAGCGCACGAGCGCAGCCTCAACATCGACTTCTTGCTCGGCTACTTGCGCCAGCTGCTGCCGCGGCGGCCCGACCTCAAGGTGGTGGTCACGTCGGCCACGATCGACGCCGAGCGTTTCTCGCGTCACTTCGACGCTGCGCCCGTGATCGAAGTCTCGGGCCGGCTCTATCCGGTCGAGATCCGCTATCGCGCGCCGCAACGCGAGGCCGATGTCGATGCGGACGAGAGCGATCTCGGCGCGGCGATCGTGGACGCGGTGGACGAGGCGCACCGCTGCGGTCCGGGCCACGTGCTCGTTTTCCTGCCCGGCGAGCGCGAGATCCGGCAGAGCGCCGAAGCGTTGCGCAAGCGCCACCCGGCGGGCGCGGAGATCCTGCCGCTGTACGCGCGCCTGTCCGCAGCCGAGCAGGAGCGCGTGTTCGAGCCGACCAATGCGCGCCGCATCGTGCTCGCCACCAATGTGGCCGAGACCTCCCTCACCGTGCCGGGCATCCGCTACGTGATCGACACCGGGCTTGCACGCATCAACCGCTACAGCTACCGCAACAAGGTCGAGCAGCTCCAGATCGAGAAGATCGCACAAGCGTCCGCCAACCAGCGGGCGGGACGCTGTGGGCGCGTGTCCGACGGCATCTGCTTTCGGCTCTATGACGAGGACGATTTCGCGGCACGCCCGCGCTTCGGCGATCCGGAGCTCTTGCGCTCGTCGCTGGCCGGCGTGATCCTGCGCATGAAAGCGCTCGACCTGGGCGATGTCGAGAGCTTTCCGTTCCTCGATTCACCGCTGCCGCGCATGGTGAGCGATGGCTATCAGCTGCTGGCCGAGCTGGGCGCCGTCGACGACAAGCGCCGCCTGACGTCGATAGGCCGGCAGCTCGCCCGCCTGCCGATCGATCCGCGTATCGGGCGCATGGTGCTGGCCGCGAGCCGCGGGAACTGCCTGCGCGAGATTCTCGTCCTGGCCGCGGCGTTGTCCATCCAGGACCCGCGCGAGCGTCCGCTGGACAAGGCGCAAGCCGCCGACGAGCGCCATGCCGCCTTCCGCGACGAGCGCTCGGATTTCGCCGGCCTGCTCGCGCTCTGGCGCTTTTACGACGAGGCTGTCCGCCACAAGAAATCCAACCGCAAGCTCGTCGAGTTGTTGCGCGAGCACTTCCTGTCGCCCTCGCGGATGCGCGAATGGCGCGAGGTCCATGGGCAGCTGCATGTGCTCCTGAGCGAAAGCGGCGTGCTCGAAAGCGCGACCGAGGCGAGCTACGAGCAGATCCATCGTGCGCTGCTGACGGGATTGCTGGGCAACATCGGCGCGAAGAACGAAGACGGCGAATACGACGGGGCGCGCGGCATTCGCTTCGCTTTGCATCCGGCTTCGGGGCTGCGCAAGCGCTCGCCGAAATGGGTAATGAGCGCGGAGCTGGTGGAGACCGCGCGCTTGTTCGCGCGGGTCGCCGCGCAGATCGAGCCGCAGTGGATCGAGGCGGCGGCCGCGCACCTGGTGCGGCGGGCGTGGCTCGATCCGCGTTGGGACAAGGAACAGGCGCAGGCGATTGCGTGGGAGCAGGTCTCGTTGTACGGGCTCGTGTTGGTCGCGCGCCGGCGCGTGCCCTATGCGCCGGTCGATCCCGTCCATGCGCGCGAGATCTTCATCCGCGCCGGCCTGGTCGAAGGCGGCTACGTCTCGACCGCGCAATTCCAGCGCCACAACGCAGCGCTCAAGCGCGAGATCGTCGCGCTCGAGCACAAGTCGCGGCGGCGCGACGTGCTGGTCGATGATTCGGCCCTGTTCCGGTTCTTCGATGCGCGCATCCCGGCCGGGGTGAATTCGGGCGCGAGCTTCGAAGCCTGGCGCAAGCAGACCGAACGCGACGAGCCGCGGCTGCTCTTCATGCGCCACGATGACTTGGTGCGGGCCGCAGCGGGCGACATCTCGGCCGCGCGCTTCCCGGACAGCCTGCGCGCGGGTGATACCGAGCTCAAGCTGCGCTATCGCTTCGACCCCGGTCATCCGCTGGATGGCGTGACCGCGATCGTGCCGTTGCACCTGCTCAACCGCATCGCGCCCGAGCCGTTCGAGTGGCTGGTGCCTGGATTGCTGCGCGACAAGGTGAATGCGCTACTGCGCGGTCTGCCGAAAACGCTGCGACGCGCCTGCGTGCCGATCCCCGAGACCGTGACGGCCTGTCTCGAATGGCTGGACCAGACGGGGCACGAGCGCTCGTTGCTCGATGCGCTGTCGGAAGCGCTGGAAGCGGTGCGCGGGATCGTCGTGGCGCTCGATCTGTGGCGCGACATCGAGATGCCGGCGCACTTGCGCATGAACTTCAGCGTGGTGGACGAACAGGGCGAGGAAGTGGCCTGCGGGCGCGATCTGCCGGCATTGCAGCGCGCGCACGGCGCTAGCGCCCAGGCGAGCTTCACGCCGCAGACGCAATGGGAGCGAAGCGCAATTCGCAGCTGGGATGACATCGAGCTGCCCGAAACGGTCGAGTTCATGCGCGCAGGGCAGCGGCTCGTGGGCCATCCGGCGCTCGTCGACGCAGGCGACAGCGTGCGTCTAACGCTGCTCGATACCGCGGCCAAGGCGCAGGCCGAAACGCGCATGGGCACCACGCGCCTGGCGCGCTTGACGCTCAAGGACCAGGTGCGCGCGCTGGAGCGGCTGTTTACGCCGGGAAAGCAGCTGGCGCTCGCCTACATCGCCTATGGCAGCGGCGACCAGCTACGCGAGTCGTTGCTGCAGGCGAGCCTGAACCGGGCGCTGTGGACGGACCCGGCGCCGGTGCGTACGCGCGGCCAGTTCGAGGCGAAATTGAAGCAGGCGCGGGCGCGGCTGCAGGTCGTGGGACAGGAATATCTGCGTCTGGCCGAGGCTCTCCTCGGTGAGGCGCACGCGCTGCACAAGGCGATCGAGGCGCCGCCGGCGCAAGCGTATCGGCACGCGACCATCGATCTCGAACGCCAGCTCGACGCACTGGTATTTCCTGGCTTCATCGCGCAGGTTCCCTACGAGCACCTGCAACACTACCCGCGCTACCTGGCTGCCATGTCGAGACGACTGCAGAAGCTGCCGCAAGCGCCGGATCGCGATGAGCAGCATAGTCACGAGCTCTCCCGCTGGCAGCAGCAGCTGCAGAGCCGTGCCGAGCGCAATCGCAAGAGCGGCCTGGTGGAGCCCGCACTGGACGAATTTCGCTGGATGCTCGAAGAGCAGCGCGTGTCGCTGTTCGCGCAGGAATTGAAGACGCCTTACCCGGTCTCGTACAAGCGGCTGGCAAGGGCGTGGGCCGCGCTGCCGTGAGCGGGTTGTTCCGGCGCGTCGAGCGGGATAGCATCGAGCGCGGGCCGCGCAGGCCCGTAGTTAGCGCGCCACGCGCAGGCCCGTAGTTCTGACGTGCAACCGCGGCATCGCAACGGAGTATCGATGGCACTCAACTGGCTTTTCGCGCTCAAGGCGGTGCCGTGGGCAGACGTGGTGCAGGCCGCTCCGGCCATCGTGAAGGGCGCGCGCAAGCTCTTCAATACCGCACGCGAGTCGCAGACGCCACCCGTCGGCGACGCCGAGACGTACGTGGGGCAGAGCGGCGATGCCGTGCACGCGCGCCTGCAGCAGCTCGAGATCGCGCTGCAAAATCTGGACGCGGAGCAGAGCTCGAGTGCGGAGCTCATTCGCTCGCTCGCCGAGCAGAACGCGCGCGTGATCGAGGCGATCGAGGTCCTGCGTGCGCGCATGCGGCTTCTGCTCGGCATCAGCATCGGCTTGACCGTGGCGTTCGCCGCGGCGGCGGTATGGCTGATCACACGATGAGGACATCAACATCCAGGAGCGCGCCCGCTATGCGCGCCTGATCGAGTCTGCCGGCATCAAGCTCGCCTGACAGCTCGACTGACGCTTCCTCAGGCTTTTACTGCGGTGCCGACGGCGCAGCTCACGCCGGTTCCGCCCAGGCCGCAATAACCGCCGGGGTTCTTCGCCAGGTACTGCTGGTGATATTCCTCGGCGTAGTAGAAAGGCTTGGCTGGCGCGATTTCGGTCGTGATGGGGCCGTGGCCCGCCCGCTTCAGCGCTTCCTGATAGTCGGCACGCGTACGCTCGGCGATTTCGCGCTGCATGTCGGAGTACGTATAAATGGCCGAGCGGTACTGGGTGCCGACGTCGTTGCCTTGGCGCATGCCCTGGGTCGGGTCGTGCGCTTCCCAGAACTCCTTGAGGAGCGCCTCGTACGGTAGGCGCGCGGGATCGAACACCACCAGCACCAGTTCGGTGTGGCCGGTGAGGCCGCTGCAGACTTCCTCATAGGTGGGGTTGGGCGTGGCGCCGCCGCCGTAGCCGACCGCCGTGGAGAATACGCCCGGCGTCTGCCAGAACTTGCGCTCGGCGCCCCAGAAGCAGCCGAGCCCCAATTGCGCCAGCGCCATGGCCTCGGGGAATGGCGGCTTGAGCGGATTGCCGTTGACGTAGTGGCGTGCGGGAACCGGCATTTCCTGTGCGCGCCCCGGCAGCGCTTCGCGGGGTTGCGGCATGCGAGCCTTCTTGCCGAATTGGAACATGATGACCTTTCTGCGTCGGTGGACAGTCTTGGGTCGGATGGCTGCGTGACAAATTACAAGGCCGGGGGGTACCTTGCAAGCTGCTGCGGCTGCGCAGCGCGCTGGGCTGCCTTCAGTCCTGCGCCCGGCCGGCCGTTAACTGGAGCTTCGAGGGCCGGGCAGGCTGGGCGTTTCGCAGCCGGGCTCAAGTTTTTCCGCCGGCTGCCGAAATCATGCAGCGAGTAGGGGTCTCCTCCTGGCGCTCTACTCGGTGTGGACTTTCGGGCAGCCCTCGTGGTTGCCCGTTTTTTTTCGCTTGCTGCTGGGTCAGTGCTGTGCGAATCGCATCATGACGGCTCGTCACCCGATCACCAAGAAATCACCGCTTACGCGACACAGTACGGCCATGACGGTGCTGTTCGCCGATATCTGCGGCAGCACCCGGCTCTATTGCTCGCTCGGCGACGAAGCCGCACGTCCAATCGTCGCGGCCGGCCTCGATGCGGCGATCGACGTCCTGCCGCGCTACGGCGGGCGCCTGGTCAAGACGCTGGGCGACGAGGTGATGTGCGTATTTCCAGAACCGGACCGGGCCGTTCTCGCCGCCGCCGCAATGCAGGCGCAGATCGACGCCGCGCGGCCCGCCGGGCATGCCCTCGCGATGCATGTCGGGCTGCATCATGGGCCGGTGCTGGTGGAAGGCAGCGATCTATTCGGCGACACGGTGAACGCCGCGAGCTACCTGTGCGCGGTCGCTTCCCGAGGACAGATCCTGACCACGGAGGCGACCATCGGCAACCTGTCCGAAGCCGTGAGGGAACGCACTCGCCCGCTGTTCTTCGCCGTCATCAAGGGTTCCAGCGTCGAGTCGGCGCTCTACCAGGTGATCTGGCAGCAGGATAGCGCTGTGCTCACCGACGTGAATCTGCGCCGTCACAACCTGGTGCCGCCCGACAGCGGCAGCCTCTTGGTCTCGTTCGGCGACGCGCAAGTGCGCATCGATCCGCGCCGGCCATCGATCGTGCTGGGCCGGGACGCGGACTGCGATATCGCCGTCGGCGACCCTTTCGCCTCGCGCCGGCATGCCACGCTCATCCTGCGCCGCACCCAGGTCTACCTCAGCGACCACAGCACCAACGGCACGTTCGTGCGCCGCAGCGACGGCGAGTCCGCGCACGTGTTTCGCAGCGAGCTGCTGCTCGACGGCTCGGGAGAACTGAGCCTGGGACGTGCGTTCGATCAGGGGGAGCCGCAGGCCATCGGTTTTTGGCGCGACCGTCGCGCCCTCTATCGCGTTTGATGCCCGCGCCAGGCGCGGCTTTCAGCGTGGCGGCAGAACCTTGCCCGGATTGAGTATGCCGGCGGGATCGAGCGCGGCCTTGAGCCGTTGCATCAGTGCGAGCTCGGTCGGGCTCTTGTAGCGGGCGAGCTCGTCCACCTTGACCAGCCCGATGCCGTGCTCGGCGCTGAAGCTGCCGCCGAGCGACATCACCAGGTCGTGTACCAGCGCATAGACATCGTGCTGGCGGGCGATGAAATCCTCCACCTCGCTGCCCGCAGCTGCGGTGGCGTTGAAGTGGATGTTGCCGTCGCCGATATGGCCGAAGGCGACGATACGAATCGCGGGAAAGCGCGTGCGCAATGTTTCCGAAGCGCGGGTGATGAACTGCGCAATACGGCTCACGGGCACCGACACGTCGTGCCGCACCCAGGGCGCTTCCCTGCGGTTGGCTTCCGGGATCTCCTCGCGCATACGCCACAATTGCTCGGCCTGCGCTTGCGAATTGGCGACGATCGCGTCGTGCACGCGACCCTCACGCATGCCCGCTTCGAGTGTGGTTTCGGCCATGGCGCGCAGCTCGCTAGCGCCTTGGGTGTCGCGCAACTCGCCGAGCACATACCATTCGTAGCGCGACGCGAACGGATCGCTGAAGCGTGGAGTCTGTTTGAACAGGATGTCGAGGCACAGCCGCGACATGAGCTCGAATCCCGTCAGCCGGTCGCCGCAGCAGGCGCGAAAGCGGTTCAGCATGTCGACCGCGGCTGCCGGCTCGGGCACCGCGAACAGCACCGTGGCCGCCGCCTTCGGCGCCGGCTAGAGCTTGAGCACCGCGGCGGTGATGACGCCGAGCGTGCCCTCGGAGCCGATGAACAATTGCTTCAGATCGTAGCCGGTGTTGTCCTTGCGCAGCGCCCGCAAGCCATCCCAAAGCGAGCCGTCGGCCAGGACGACCTCGAGTCCCAGCACCATGTCACGCGCATTGCCATAGCGCAGCACCGCGGTGCCACCGGCGTTGGTGGAAAGATTGCCGCCGATCTGACAGCTGCCTTCCGCTCCCAGGCTCAAGGGAAAGAGTCGATCCGCCCCTGCGGCCGCTTCCTGGACACGTGCTAGAACGCAGCCCGCTTCCACCGTGATCGTATTGTTCGCGACATCCAGGCTGCGGATCCGGTTCAGGCGCGACAACGACAGCACCACCTGTTCGCCTTCGGTCGATGGAACCGCGCCGGCGCATTGGCCGGTGTTGCCGCCCTGGGGAACGAGCGCGGTCTGCGTCTGCGCACAGATGTGCACGGCTGCGGCCACCTCGGCGCTGGACGCGGGCCGCAGTACGGCAAGCGGGGTGGCGCGCACGCGCCCGCGCCAGTCGGCCGCATACGGCTCCATGTCGACGCCAGCGCTCAGGACGCCTGCCGGCCCCAGTGCTTGCACGAAGCGAGCCAGCAGCGCTTCGCGCGCTACGGTGGGCGCGAGGCTAGCGGTCATGACGGCTCAAGCGAGCAGAACCAGATCGAGCAGGACGCGGGTAGCCGAGCGCGTGGCCGCCTGCTCGGTGCGCATGCGCCAGGCAAGGAGGATCTCGCGCGTCTGCGTACGAAGCGTGTCGGCGAGACAGGCGTTGCTCAAGGGTCGCTCCGGTGACGCGGGATGCGCAGCGCGTGCCCGCGGCATGAGGCGATCGTTGCGGGCGCGGGCTATTGTACACTCGGTGCGCACGCGCTCCGGCTGCGGCGGGCGGCGCGAATCGTCACGAGTCCGCATGCGGCCACGAAATTGAAAACGACTTTTCTCGACTTCGAGCAACCGATCGCTGACCTGGAGGCCAAGATCGAGGGGCTGCGCTATGTGCAGGACGACTCCGCGGTCGACATCTCGGAGGAGATCGGCCGGCTGCAGAAGAAGAGTAACGCGCTGACGAAGGATATCTATGCCAAGCTGAGCGCCTGGCAGGTCGCCATGGTCGCGCGCCATCCGCAGCGCCCGTACACGCTCGACTACATCCAGGGGCTGTTCGCCGACTTCGAGGAGCTGCACGGCGATCGCAGCTTCGCCGACGACAACGCCATCGTCGGCGGCATCGCGCGTTTCGACGGCGAAAGCTGCGTCGTTATCGGCCACCAGAAGGGACGCGACACCAAGGAAAAGCTGCTGCGCAATTTCGGCATGCCGCGCCCCGAGGGTTATCGCAAGGCGCTGCGGCTGATGAAGATGGCCGAGAAGTTCGGCCTGCCGGTCTACACCTTCGTCGATACCCCGGGCGCCTATCCGGGGGTCGGCGCCGAGGAACGCGGTCAATCGGAAGCGATCGGGCGCAACCTGTTCGAGATGGCGCGGCTGCGCGTGCCGGTGATCACGACCGTGATCGGCGAAGGCGGTTCCGGCGGTGCGCTCGCGCTAGCGCTCGGCGACACGATCCTCATGCTGCAATACGGGACCTACTCGGTCATCTCGCCCGAAGGCTGCGCCTCGATCCTGTGGAAGAGCGCCGAACGTGCTGCCGACGCCGCCGAAACCCTCGGCATTACCGCGTCCCGGCTGAAGACGCTCGGCCTGATCGACAAGGTCGTGCCCGAGCCGCTGGGCGGCGCGCATCGCGATCCCGAGACGACGGCGCAGAATCTGCGCCGCGCGCTGGTCGATGCGCGCCGCGAGCTCGCCAAGCTGAGCGAGGACAAGCTGCTCGAAGCGCGCTATCAGCGCTGGATTGCCTATGGCAAGTTCAAGGAAAGCGCCAAGCGCTGAGTCGAGCGGGCGGCCACAGGCGCAGATCGCAGCCGCGATGACGGCGCAGGTCGCAGCCGAGATGACGGCTCGGGTCGCGCCGGGGGCGACGGTAGCGGTGGGCTTGAGCGGCGGGGCCGACTCGGTCGTCTTGCTTGCGCTGCTGCGCCGAATCGCGCCGGACCTTGGTTTCGAATTGCGCGCATTGCACGTCAATCACGGCTTGAGCCCGCATGCGGTCGAGTGGGAACGGTTCTGCCGGGCGCACTGCGCGCGGCGGCGAGTGCCCTTTCAGGCGGTTCGCGTCCACGTGCCAGGCGAGGGCGCCAATGTCGA
>JBOIEI010000597.1:0-2563 GCA_050741055.1 Burkholderiales bacterium
ACGTGCTGCTTCGCATCGGCATCAAGGGCCAGGACGTGGCGAAGCAAAGTCTGCCGCCGGCGAACCTGGTGTTCCTGGTCGACGTGTCGGGATCGATGGCTTCGGCGGACAAGCTGGCACTGCTCAAGTCCGCGTTGAAGCTGCTCGTGCGCGAGCTGCGCGCGCAGGACCGGATCACGCTGGTCACGTATGCTGGCCGCACCGCCGTCATCCTGCAGCCGACCTCGGGCAGCGAAACGAGCCGCATCGTGGCCGCGATCGACGCACTCCAGGCCGGCGGCAGCACCGCGGGCGCGAGCGGCATCGAGCTCGCCTACAGCATGGCGCAGCAAAGCTTCATCGCCAACGGCATCAATCGCATCCTGCTCGCGACCGACGGCGACTTCAACGTCGGCATCACCGACTTCCGCGCCTTGAAGAGCCTGGTGCAGGAGCGGCGCAAGTCGGGTGTTTCGCTCTCGACGCTCGGCTTCGGCACGGGCAACTACAACGAGCAGTTGATGGAGCAGCTGGCCGACGCCGGCGACGGCGCGTACTCGTATATCGACAATCTGATGGAAGGCCACAAGGTGCTGGTGAACGAAATGACCTCCACGCTCGCCACCATCGCCCGCGACGTGAAGATCCAGGTGGAGCTCAATCCCGCGGCCGTGCAGGAATATCGCCTGATCGGCTACGAGAACCGCTTGCTCAATCGCGAGGACTTCAACAACGACAAGGTGGATGCGGGCGACATCGGCGCGGGTCATACTGTAACCGCCCTGTATGAACTGACGCTCGCCGCAGCCGAAGGCCTGATCGACCCGTTGCGCTATGCGCCGCAGCCGGCGGCCAGCGCCCAGACGAGCAGCGAGCTTGCGCACGTGAAGGTGCGCTACAAGGCGCCGCAAGCTCAGACGAGCGAGCTGATCGACGTGACGGTCGCGGCAGGCGAGGCCAGGCCGATTGCGCAAGCAAGCGCGGAAATGCGTTTCGCCACCGCGGTGGCGGGTTTCGGCCAAGTGCTGCGTGGAGGCCAATACACCGGCCATTGGACGCTGGCCGATGCGCGCGCGCTTGCGGCGGCCAACGTCGGCCCGGACCGCTTCGGCTATCGCGGCGAGTTTCTGCGCCTGATCGATCTGGCGCAGGCGCTCACCACGCGCGCGCCGAAGGGCGAGGAGATCGCCGTCGGACGCTGAGGCGCTCTTATTTCTCCGATGTCGCTCGCGTAGACGCGGAAACCCCAGGAGAAAGTGCTCCCTGGATTCCCGCTTGCGCGGGAATGACGAAGACTTCGTCGCTCCCGCGGAGGCAGCTCAGGAAAAAATTGCCACATGCCGCAGATCGAGAACGTCGAACGCTTCAACGCCATGGAGTGCGAAGTGCTCGACACGCTATGATAAGCGGAGGCTCTCTACCACCTCGGACGCTCGCCTGGCTTCGTCAGGCGCGATGGAGCGGCTCTCGCGATTGCAGGACGCACCGGCATGACGCCCAGCGAAATCGTTCGCCAACTCGATCAGCATGTCGTCGGCCAGGATGAGGCGAAGAAGATCCTGGCCGTCGCCGTCTACTGGCACTTCAGGAAGTCCGCGCGCTCGGCGGCTCAGCCGGAGCACGCCATCAAGAGCAACATCCTGTTGATCGGTTCGACCGGCACCGGCAAGACTCTGCTGTGCGAAACACTCTCGCGCGTGCTGAATGTGCCGTTCGTGACCGCCGACGCCGGGTCGCTGGCGCAGTCCGAGTACGTGAATCCCGAGATCGAGGCGATCCTGCAGCGTCTGCTCGACAAGGCCGGCGGGGATGTGTCGAAAGCCGGCCGCGGCGTCGTCTTCATCGACGAGATCGACAAGCTCAAGAGCGTGCCGGGGCAGGCGCGCGCGGCATCGGGCGAAAGCGTTCAGCATGCGCTGCTCAAGATCATGGAGGGCGCCCCCGTGCGGCTGCGCGAGGGCCGTTACATCGATACCACCCACGTGCTTTTCATTTGCGGCGGGGCGTTCGTCGGGCTCGACGACATCCTGCGCGACTCCCAGGCCTACGGCTTCATCTCGCTTTCGGGCACGGACAATCCGACGGTGCTGTCGAAGCTCAACACGCAGGTGAAGCCCACGGATCTGCGCGCCTACGGTCTCATCCCGGAGTTTGCCGGCCGGCTCCCGATTGTCGCGCGCCTGCAGGATCTCGGCCGCGACATGCTGGTGCGGATCATGGTCGAGCCGCGCCATTCGATCTACAACCAGTACCGCGAGATCCTGCGCGAAGATGGTGTGGATCTTGCCATCGATCCCGTGGTGTTCGAGCAGATCGCCAATCTCGCGCTCGAGTACAAGGCAGGTGCGCGCAGCCTGCGCGGAATCTTCGAATCGCTCATGACCGACGTGCTGTACGTGCTTGCCGATGACGCTGGCATCCGGCGCGTATCGATCGGCTCGCTGTTCGACGAGCCGCGGTATAGCCGGGAATGACGATCTACCGGTGCGCGAGAAATTGCGCGAGCGCCGCGATGTCGGGGTCGGATACCTGGTACATCGCTTCGTTCATGCTGGTGTCGGTGCCGGTGCGCTTGTTGTCGCGA
>JBOIEI010000598.1:0-2773 GCA_050741055.1 Burkholderiales bacterium
GCTTGAAGCGCCCGTAGTACTGCATTCCGAACGGCGCGATGGCAGCGCGGCAAGCGCCATGGAAATGCCGCGCGTCATCCTCGAACCCGTAGTAGGGAGTGAGATCCATGCCGCCGCCGAACCACCACACCGGATCGGCATCGGCCCGCGTCGCGACGAAGAAGCGCACGTTCATGTGCACCGTGGGCACATACGGATTGCGCGGATGCAGCACAGCCGAGACGCCCATCGCCTCGAAGCCACGGCCGGCGAGCTCGGGCCGAGCCGCGGTAGCCGAAGGCGGCAAGTCATCGCCTCGAACGTGGGAGAAATTGACGCCGCCGCGCTCGAACAGGGCGCCCTCTTCCAGCACGCAGCTCGCGCCGCCCCCGCCCTGCGGGCGCTCCCAGGCATCACGCCGGAACTCACGGCCGTCGAGGCGCGAAAGCTCGGCGACGATGCCCGCTTGCAGCCCGCTCAGGAAATCCTCGACCGCGCGGGTATCCAACAGCGGCCGCGTGCGGCTAGAACGCGCCGGCGAAGGCGTCGCAGTTCTTGGCGTAAGTCCGGTTGGTCTGGGCGGGATTGCGGTTCACCAGTGGCCGCCCGTAGAGCGGGTGCGTGACCGAGCGGATCTCGTGCTCCAGCTTGGTCAGCTCGCGGCCGTCCTCCGGATCGACGATATCCACGAAACGGTACTGATACTGGTCGCTTTCCTGCGTGATGAGGCCGCGCTCGTTCAAGAATCGATGCGGTCCGGAGAAGTCTACGATGTAGAGCTGGATGTGGTGCCCGTCGTAGGGCGGGAGCTTGTCGTTGCTCTCGCGGAAGAACAGCTGCTGGCCGCGCCCGACCCGCACCACCGCCACGCGCGAGCCGCGCGTCTCCTCGCAGCGCGCCGTGGCGCCGATGACCTGCGAATAGAAGCGCGCAATGCCTTCGGCCGTGCCGGGCGCCACCAGGAATTCGATGTACGGCATACCGATCTCGAAGCCGCCGAGCTCGGGCGAGGGCGCGTGCGCCCGCAGCCGGTTGCCCCAGGGGCAGGTCACCTCGACGAAGTCCGAGCGGTCGGTGAAACGAAACTGGGTGCCGTCGAGCCGCGGCGCCACGGCCTGCAAGCGGGCGCACAAGGCCTTCAAATCCGGCAGGACGATACCGATGGTGCCGTTGAGGCGCTGGGCCTCGCCGTTCGGCGTGTGGATCTGGCTGCGGCCGATGTTGATCCACATGTTTTCGAGGCCGACCATGAGATAGGGATCGCGCGTGAATCCCATGCCGACCAGGTAGAACAGCATGGCCAGGCGTTGATCGGGGTTGCGCAGATTGAGGTGCTCGAGCTGAACGGCGTTGCCGGAATCTTCTTGCGAACGATCGAATTGCTGAGCCATTACCATCCTCCTTGCTCCGCATTACGCCGGCGCACCGCGCGTGGCCGCTAGCTGCCGCGCCGGTTTGCGCCTGCTGCCCTGTAACCAATATCGCGCCGCATCTGCACGCCCTCGAAGCGGATCTGCTCGGCCGCTTCGTAGGCGCGGCGCTGCGCGAGCCGCACGTTGTCGCCGAGCGCGGTGACGCACAGCACCCGCCCGCCCTGGGTGACCACGCGTTCGCCCTCCCGGGCGGTGCCGGCGTGGAACACGTGCAGGTCCGGCGCCTCGTCCGGCGGCAACCCCTCGATGATATCGCCTTTGCGCGGCGATTCGGGATAGCCCTGCGCGGCCAGCACGACGCCGAGCGCGACCCGCCGGTCCCATTGCGGCTCGACCTTGTCGAGCGTGCCGGCAAAGGCCGCCTCGAACAGGACGACCAGGTCCGATTTCAGGCGCAACAGGATGGGCTGGGTTTCCGGATCGCCCAGGCGGCAGTTGAATTCCAGCACGTTCAGCCGGTCACCGTCGATCATCAGCCCGGCATAGAGAAAGCCGGTATAGGGCGTGCCCTCGGCGATCATGCCGTTGACCACCGGGTCGAGCACCTCGCGCATGATGCGGGCATGCATGCGCGGCGTTACGACCAGCGCCGGAGAATATGCGCCCATACCGCCGGTATTGGGCCCCTCGTCGCCGTCGCGCAGGCGCTTGTGATCCTGGCTGGTCGCGAGCGCCATGACGTTCTTGCCGTCGACCATGGCGATGAAGCTTGCCTCCTCGCCGCGGATGAACTCCTCGATGATGATCCGGCGCCCGGCCTCGCCCATCGCCCCGCTCACCATCATCGCATCCACCGCTGCATGCGCTTCGCCCGGGGTGGTGGCGACCACCACTCCCTTGCCGGCGGCGAGCCCATCGGCCTTCACCACCAGCGCCGTGCCGAGCTCGTCGATGTGCCGATGCGCCGCGCCCGCATCGTCGAAGCTCGCATAGGCCGCGCTCGGGATACCGTGCCGCTGCATGAACGTCTTGGCGAACGTCTTGGAGCTTTCGAGTTGGGCGGCCGCCTGCGAGGGGCCGAAAATGCGCTGATCGGCCGCACGAAACGCGTCGACGATGCCGGCCGCAAGCGGCGCCTCGGGGCCGACCACGGTGAAGGCGACCTTCTCGTTGCGTGCGAAGTCGAGCAGGCCCGGGATATCGGCAATCTCGACGTTGCTGCAGCCGGGCTCGGCCGCCGTGCCGGCGTTGCCCGGCGCGACGAAGGTGCGGGTGATGCGGGGCGATTGCGCGAGCTTCCATGCCAGCGCGTGCTCTCTTCCACCGGAACCGACCACCAGAACCTTCATCGAGTCATATTACCTTCCGCAAGCGGCGACATTCTGCACGATCGCATTCAATGACGGAAATGCCGCACGCCG
>JBOIEI010000599.1:0-2637 GCA_050741055.1 Burkholderiales bacterium
TCCAGGATCCGCAGACCTCGTTGAACCCGGTATTCACCGTCGGCAACCAGCTGATCGAGGCGATCCGGACTCACCACAGCGGCGAGGACAAGCGCTCGCTCGTGCGGCGGGCGGTCGACGGCCTGATGCAGGTGCGGGTGGCGGCGCCCGAGCGGCGGGTTCAAGACTACCCGCACCAGATCAGCGGCGGCATGAAGCAGCGCGTGGTCGGCGCCATCGCCATGGCCTGCGAGCCGCAGATCATCATCGCCGACGAGCCGACCACCTCGCTCGACGTGACGATACAGGCGCAGTACCTGCGGCTCTTACGCGAGATCCAGGAAGAAACGAACCTGTCGCTGATCTTCATCACGCACGATTTCGGCATCGTCGCCAAGATGTGCGACCGCGTGGTGGTGATGTACGCCGGCCGCCACGTGGAAAGCGGACCGGTGCGGGAGATCTTCAACCATCCCTCGCATCCCTACACCCAGGCCCTGCTGCGCTCGGTGCCCAGCATGGACGAGGACGTCGAGCGGCTCTACTCGATCGAAGGCCAGCCTCCCGCGCTCTGGGATCTCCCTGAAGGGTGCCGCTTCGCCCCCCGGTGCGCCCACGTACACGATCGCTGCCGGCAATATCCTCCCTCGTTCACCGTCGGCAAGAACGGAGCAACGCACACCGCCGCCTGCTGGCTGCTGGAGTCCGCATGACGACTACACCGGTATTGCAGGTCCAGGGACTCAAGAAGCACTTCCCCGTCACCCGAGGCTTTATCTGGAAGAAGGTCATCGGCTGGGTGCAGGCCGTCGACGGCATCGACTTCTCGATCCCGCAGGGGCAGACGCTCGCCATCGTGGGCGAGTCCGGGTGCGGCAAGACGACCACCGCCAAGCTCGTGCTGCGTCTGGAAGAACCGACCGCCGGCGAGGTGTTTGCCGACGGCAAGGACGTCCATGCGCTCAAGGGCGATTCCCTGAAGGAGTACCGGACCACCGTTCAGGCGGTGTTCCAGGATCCCTGGTCTTCGCTCAACCCGCGCATGCGGGTGCGCGACATCGTGGCCGAGCCCCTCGTAGTCAACCAACAGGTCTCCGACGAGGAGGTACGAAAGCGCGTCCAGGAGGTGATGAGCTCCGTAGGCCTGCGCCCGCAACAGGCCAATCTCTACCCGCACGAGTTCAGCGGCGGGCAGCGCCAGCGCATCGCCGTGGCGAGCGCGCTGGTATCGAAGCCCAAGCTGATCATCCTGGACGAGCCGGTCTCGGCTCTGGACGTATCGATTCGCGCGCAAATCATGAACCTGCTGGTCGATTTGCAGAAGCAGTACGACGTGAGCTACCTGCTGATCGCCCACCATCTTGCTACCACCCGCTACATGGCAAGCGAGGTCGCGGTCATGTACCTCGGGAAGATCGTCGAGAAGGCAGGCACGAAGGAGATGTTCTCCAATCCGCTGCATCCCTATACCAAGGCGCTCTTCTCGGCCGCGCTGCCGTCCCACCCCGACATCACGCACGACGAGATCATTCTTACGGGCGAAGTCCCCTCGCCCATCAACCCGCCCTCGGGGTGCCGCTTCCATCCGCGCTGCCCGTTCGCCATGGCCCAATGCAGCGTGGACGCGCCGATCGAAAAGGAGATGGCGCCGGGACACATGGTCGCCTGTCATTTGTACTGACGAGAGTGAAAGGCGAATTGAGTGAAAAGTGAAGCCGCTTCGCTGTGAAGAGCTTCGCAAGTGAAGGTTGAGCGCTTTTCTTCACTCTTCACTCTTCACTCGGCGTAGCGCCTTTCACTCAATCAGCGCCTTCGGCCCGCTGCGATATAGAGCCTTGCGCGCACGGCCGGATCGTCGGCATCGAGGGGTACATCGTCGCGCATGGCCGCGAGGCCTCGCGCCCGTTCCTGTGCGATGGCGGCGCGCAGCGCAGCGTAGTCCGGCTCGGGTGCCGCGGCCGCCAGCCGCGCGCCGCGCCATCGCCTCCAGCGCGCTTGCCAGGCTTCGGGGATCGGCACCTTGCGCACCGCCACCTCGGCAACCAGCAGCACCAGCGCCGCCAGGAAGAATGGCCACCACACCTGTGTAGTCGCCCCCCGCGCTTGCGGCGAAGGCGCGGTGAGCGCGCTCGAGCTGACGCTGGACAGATCGAGCAGGCGTCCTCCGCCGATCCCGGCGATGTCGCCGAGCAGTCTGCGATCCGCACCCAGATCCAGGTACTCTCGAGAGTAGGGGACCGCCAGCCCGAACGTTCTCGGACCAACCGGGGTTTGGCCGTCGCGCCCGCTCACGGTGACGTAATAGCGCCCGGCACGAGGCACGGCGAATTCGGCGCGGTAGCGTCCCGGCGCGGTCTGCTCAAGCGGCACCTGCCGGGTTTCCCGCGACGGGTCGACCACCGAGGCCTGTAGCGAAAGACCGTTGACGAAGCGCTCGTCTCGGTCCAGCACGTCCACGTTCATCACGCCGCGGCTTCCATGCCACTGGAATCGCGGCACGATGGATTCGTTGCCGCTGCGGCGCATCGTCCAGCGGGCGATCTGCGCGACGAAGCGCCCGAACTGCGGCCATTCGACCCAGCGGCGGCCCCAGCGGCCGGAAAGATCGGACGTGAACGCCACTGCTCTTCCCAGGCCGTAGCGCCACGACACCAACAG
>JBOIEI010000600.1:0-1563 GCA_050741055.1 Burkholderiales bacterium
CACAAGAGGAGCACGGACAAAGCGAACCCTGACAAATAGCGGGAGAAGCCGAGTCGTGCTCCGCCACTCACCCTGCGGAAGGCTGAGACTGAAGACGGCGCCCACTCGGGATAACCGCGGGGATAACCGCGCCAACGCCTTGTGTTGAATTTACCGATCGGCCGGGCGAAGACGGAGGCGGGAAAGCGCTGCGTGCGGTGGTCGCCGAGCGCCGATCTGCAATCGCAGCGTTTGGGATTGAGCTCGATACGCGGCTTGTTTGTGCGCCGGGGCGTCCGCCAGGTATAAACTCGGTTCGACTCGGGCGCGTTCCCCGGCTGGCAGGGGTGAGCGTGCGGGGGGGGTGAAACGGCCCGCAGAGGTCGCCGACCCCGGAGGGGATGAGCCGCAATCGCCTCGAAGAGGCGGCCATGAGAAGCGTGCATCTTTTTGTCGCAGGCCTGCTCGCGGCGGCGATGCGGTAGCAGTACGATGCAGTACATAAGGAGGAGGAGCTCGTGAAATCGCATGCGTGGTGCATCGCCTGCGTGGTGCTCGGCTCGAGCGCGGGCAGCGCGTTCGCGCAAGCCTATCCCGTCAAGCCGGTGCGGATCGTGGTGCCTTCGTCGGCCGGCGGCGGCACCGACATCATCACCCGCGTCCTCGCCCCCGAGCTCTCGAAGCGACTCGGCCAGCAGGTGGTCGTCGACAACCGCCCCGGCGCCGGCACCATGATCGGCATCGAGATGGTGGCGAACTCGCCCGCTGACGGCTACACGCTGCTGATGGGCCTGTCCACGCTGGCGATCAACTCGGCGCTCTACAAGAAGGTGCCGTACGACCCGGTGAAGGATTTCGCGCCGGTGACGCTGGCGACCACGTCGGCCAGTATTCTGGTTGTGCATCCGTCCCTGCCGGTGAAAACGCTGAAGGATCTGATCGCGTTCGCGCGCGCGCGGCCCGGCCAGCTCAACTACGCGTCGGCCGGCACCGGTACCTACCCGCACATGACGTACGAGCTCTTTCTCAGCATGGCGAAACTGAAAATGGTGCATATCCCCTACAAAGGCACCGCACCCGCCATGATCGACATGATCGCCGGCCAGGTCGCGTCCATGGCTGCCACGGTGATCACCGGCATGCCGCACATCCGCTCCGGACGCCTGCGTCCGCTGGGCATTACCAGCTTGAAGCGTAGTGACGTGGCGCCCGACATCGCGACCGTTGCGGAAGCGGGGCTGCCGGGCTTCGAGTCGTTGCAGTGGTACGGCTTGCTGGCGCCCGCCAATACGCCGCGGGACATCGTCAACCGGCTGCACAAGGAAATGGTCCAGATCCTGCAATCCCCCGCCATCAGGAAGCGCTTTGCCGTGGACGCGGTCGACACGGTCGGCAACACGCCGGACGAATTCGCGCGCCGCATCGTGAGCGAGCTCGACAAGTGGGAAAAAGTCGCACGCGGGGCCGGAATACCGAAGAGCTGAGCGGTCGAGTTTCCAGCTCTGAAACTTCGCTGCTCAAGTGCGACGCCATGCGCGATATCGCTGTGGAGATCCTGCAGAGCGTTCGCGCCATCAAGACCGG
>JBOIEI010000601.1:0-4542 GCA_050741055.1 Burkholderiales bacterium
CTTGTCGATGAACTGCTCGGTCGCCGCATCGAATTGGCGCCGGATTTCGTGCCCGGGGTTCTGCGCCACTTCGTGCGACAGTGCGATGATGCCGGCGATGAACTTGGACACGACGTAGCGATCGAAAGCGCGCGGCGTGTATTTCGAGGCAGCGCTGAATTTTTCCGTGAGCATCGCCTGATTCGCGGCCAGCCAGCTTTCCATCGAGCGCAGCGCACGATCGAGCAGCGCCTGATGACGTCCGCCGGCAGTCAGCGTCCCCAGCATGCCGCTCGCCATGTCCGCCACGTCGATCTTGCGGATCTGCGAGCTGATGGCACGGTCGAACAGGCGCTTCACGTCCTCGTCGCCCAGGGCGTTCAGCATGCCGGGTATGAACGTGCACAGACGGGCCGCGATGTCCTCCGCGTTCTCCGGGCGCGCCAGCCAGCGCGCGCCTTCGAGGCTCAAGTTTCGCTCCTCGAGCTTGCGCACGACGTTCTCCGCGGTGAGGAAGTTGTGCTCGACGAAATGACCGAGGCTCTCGCCGATCCGATCCTTGTTTTGAGGCACGATCGCGGTGTGCGGCAACGGCAGTCCGAGCGGATGATGAAACAGGGCGACCACCGCGAACCAATCGGCAATCGCGCCCACGGTGGCCGCAGCCGCGAAGGCCTGCACCCACTTGAGCCATGGGTGCCAATCTTCGAACGCCACACTGAGCGCGAGCAGCACCAGCATGGCGACGAGCAGCGCGGTGGCAAGGCGCTGCATCCCACGCAGCCGCGCCAGTTTCTCTTCGGTAAGCGGATCGTTCATGAAGCGGCTCCGTCGCGTATGATAGCAATGCTCACTTCACACACACGCAGGCGCAGAACGAGGAAACGAAATGCCGCTGCCGAAAGCAACCGCACGCAAGCTCATGCATACCCGCAGCATCGACTGCCGCGGCTACGAGCGCGACGACGGCCTCTGGGACATCGAAGGCCATCTCACCGACATGAAGTCCTATACCTGGAAGGATCGCGGCGGCGCGACGGCGCTCGCCGCCGGCGAGCCCGCCCATGACATGTGGATCCGCATCACCATCGACATCGACATGCACATTCACGACGCGGTCGCGGTCACCGACGCCGGCCCGTTCGCCCCGTGCGGCGACATCACGCCCAAGTTCGCGGCGCTCAAGGGCAAGCGCATCGGGCGCGGCTGGCTGAAGGGATTGCGCGACGCGATCGGCGGGCCCAACGGCTGCACCCACCAGTGGGAGCTCCTGGGACGCATCGCGACGGTGGCGTACCAGACGACCAACGTCGCGCGCCGGCGCCGCCCGCGCCAGCCGGGGGAGATACCCTTCGTCTTCAATACCTGCCACATGTATACGCCGACGAGCCCCGAGACGCTCAAGCGCTGGCCCGATCTGTACACGGGCCCGCGTGCGCGCAAAGGCCAGGCGGATCAAACCGCTTGAGCCGCACGGCCCCATCGCTCTTGCCATCGCGCCCAAGCTGACCGAACGGGCTCGGCCAGCAAGGGATCGTCGAGCATCGCGCTACAACGCACCGTGTTGCCTGAGCAGCGCGGCGACGGCCTCGGCGATGCGCCGATAGCCGTTGGCGTTGGGATGGATCGGGTCGGACTTGAGCGCCGGATCGCGCAGCACGATGTTGATCGCATCGCCCTCGTACACCAGGCCATATTCGTCCGCGAGGTCGGCATAAAAGGTCGCCGATCCGCCGAACAGCGCCGGCCGCGGCACCCCGAGCAGCACGACCGCCGTGCCGCGGCTTCGCGCCGCTGCAATCATCGCGCGCAAATTGGCGACGATGGTTGCGTCGTTCAGCCGCCGCAGCATGTCGTTGCCGCCCAGGCACAACAGCACGATCTTCGGCCGGTGCGTATCGAGCGCCTGGCTCAACCGGCGCAAACCCTGGGCCGTCACCTCGCCCGGCACGCCGGCGCGCACCACCTTGCGGTTGATGAGCGCGGCGAGCACGTCTGGATAGCTCTCCTCGTCGCGTGCGCCGGTGCCGAAAGTGAGACTGTCGCCGAATGCGAGCACCACGTCGTCGGGCCCGAGCTGCGGCAGTTTCGGTTCCTTGCCACCGCAGGCAGCCAACGCCAGCAGCACGCACAACACGGCCGCGCAGCGTCCGATCCAGGACCCGGGCAAGGGCATCATCGCTTCAGCCTTCGCCAGTCGCGCAGGATCTCGCGCGCCGCATTCATCCCGGGCAAGCCCGTCACGCCGCCCCCGGGATGGGTGCCGGCGCCGCACATGTAAAGTCCCGGGATCGGACCGCGATAGGCACCGTAGCCGAGCACCGGCCGCGCCGCCCACAGCTGGTCGAGCGTCAATGCGCCGTGAAAGATATCGCCGCCCACGAGCCCGAAGCGCCGCTCCAGGTCCAGGGGCGAGAGCGCGCTGCGCGCGATCACGGAGCCGCGGAAGTTCGGCGCGTAGCGCGTCACGGTATCGATCACGAGGTCGGCGGCCCGATCGCGTTCGGCATCCCAGTCGCGCCCGTCCGGCAGTTGCGGCGCGAAGTGCTGGCAGAAAAGACTCGCCACATGACGGCCCTCGGGGGCGAGGCTCGTATCCAGCGTGCTCGGTATCAGCATCTCGACCACCGGTTGCCGCGACCAGCCTTGCGCGCGCGCATCCGCATAGGCCCGCTCCATATAGTCGAGGGAAGGCGCCATGATGATGCCGGCGCCATGATGCGGGCCGGGCTGTGGGGCGCACTCGAAGCGCGGCAGCTCGGACAGGGCGACATTCATGCGAAATGTGGCGGAGGCGCACTTGTAGGCGCGCATACGGCGCAGGAAGTCGGCATCGAGCAGGGCTGGATCGAGCAGCTGCAGGTAGAGCAGCTGCGGATTGACGTTGGAGACCACGCAGCGCGCCTCGAATTCGCGCCCGTTATCGAGCGCGATGCCGCATGCCCGATCGCGCACCACGTTGACTTTTGCAACCGGCGTCCCGGTGAAAATCGCGACACCGAGCCGTTCGGCTTCCCGGCGCATCGCTTGCGTGATTGCCCCCATCCCGCCGATCGCATGACCCCAGGCACCGCGCACGCCGTTCACTTCGCCGAATACGTGGTGCAACAGCACGTACGCGGTTCCCGGCGCATAGGGGCTGGCGAAATTTCCCACGATCGCGTCGAAACCGAAGCATGCCTTGAGCGGCGCGGCCTCGAACCACGCGTCGAGCAGGTCTGCGGCACTCTTGGTGAAGAGATCCAGCAGGTCGCGCCGCGCCGGCATGTCGAGCCCTCGCAGCTCATGGGCGGTGCGAAGCCCGGCCACCAGGTCGGCAAACCCGCCGCCCACGTTCGGCGGCGTCCGGACTGCAAGGGTGCGCAGCGTATCGGCCACGCGGCCCAGCATCTGCTGGTAGGCCGGCAAACGCTCGGCATCGCGCGACGAAAACCGGGCGACCTCGGCGCGCACGTCGGCATCGGTTGGCCCCATGCGCAGACAATCGCCATTGGCCAGCGGCAGAAAATTCGCCATCGGCCGCTGTACGATACGAAGCCCATGCTGATTGAGGCTGAGATCGCGAATGACCTTGGGGTGCAGCAGGCTGACGGTATAGGCGGCAACCGAATTGCGAAATCCCGGATGGAACTCCTCGGTGAGCGCTGCGCCCCCGACCTCCTGGGCACGCTCGAACAGGCCGACTTTCAGGCCCGCTTGCGCGAGATAACACGCACAGGTGAGGCCGTTATGCCCGCCGCCGATCACGATTGCGTCGAATTGCGAGGTCTCATCCATCCGTTGCGCGCCCGAGGCGCTTGTCGAGCCCGTTATTTGCGGATTCTAATGCGTCAGTCAGGGGTCTAAACGCCATGCGAATCCGCGCCACTTGCCTGAGCATCCTCCTCGCGCTGTTGCTCGCCGCATGCGCCACCACCACCAGCGTGGTCATGCTCGATCCGGGCAAGCAGTACCCGCCCACCACAGCGGTGCGAATCCTGCTCAAAGCGCCGGACCGGCCCTATGTGGAGATTGCGAAACTGGAGTCACAGGGCATTCCCGGCGAACCGGAGCCCTCGGTGCTGGAGGATGCGCGTGAGCGTGCAGCAAAGATCGGGGCGGACGCGATCATCGTGCAGGAAAGCAACAGCGTCTATCAGCCCCCGGTCGTCATGTACGATCCGTGGCCGGCGTATATGCCCTGGTACTACGATCGCTGGTACGGCTATGGCTATCCGTACTGGTACTATCCGTCGCCGTTCGCGTTCGGGCCGTATGCGCATACGCTGCCCGGCGGCAACGCCTATACCGTGCGCTCGATCGCGATCAAATTCAAGTAAGGCGTGCGATCCCGTCCGACGCGCTTGTCAGCCGAATTCCGACACGAAGCAGGGAAAAGAGGGAAGGAAGGAAGGTCTCGGCGCGCCGATCGTGCGCGATGCTGCGTTTCAGTGCGCGATGCTGTCGGAATACGCTTCGCTGCGCGATACTTGCGCTGCGGCTTGCTCGCGCGTGTAGAAACGGCTGTCCAGCGTGAATCCCGAGATCACGGTGCCCACCACTTGCGACGGGCGTCCGTACCGA
>JBOIEI010000602.1:0-2189 GCA_050741055.1 Burkholderiales bacterium
GTGCGCAGGAATACGAACGCATCTACCAACGGCCCGAGCGCCAATCCGACTTGCGGGCGCTGCAATCCACGATCGAAGACGCTTTCGCCGGCCGCGACGTGCTGGACATCGCCTGTGGCACGGGCTATTTCAGTGCCTGCGCCGCGCGCCGGGCCCGTTCGCTTCAGGGCATCGACGCGAACGAGGAGACCCTCGAACGGGCTCGCGCCAAGGCAATTCCCAATGCGTCCTTCCGGGTGGGCGATGCCTATGACCTCGGCAGGCATGCCCGAGCGTATTCCGGTGCGCTTTGCACCTTCTGGTGGTCGCACATCCCGAAGGACCGGATCGAAGCGTTTCTGCGCAACGTCCATGAGCAGCTCGAGCCCGGCGCGGCCGTGTTGTTCGCGGACAACACCTATGTCGAAGGCAACAGCACGCCCTTGGTGCGCACGGATGCCGGCGGCAATACCTACCAGGCGCGCACGCTCGAAAGCGGTGCACGCTATGAAGTGCTGAAGAATTTTCCGGCCACCGATGAGCTGATCGCCTGGGCCATGCGCTTCGGCATGGCCGTGGAGCTGCGCAGCCTCACCTACTTCTGGTGCCTGCGCTACCGCGTGCGCTGAACGAGGCGATCGCCTGGCTATAATCGCAGCGGCTCCCCGGCTGATCCGACCCCTTGAACCGCTATTCGATATTCGCGCTCGCGCGCAACGCGTTTTCGTACCACGAGAACTGGCAGCGCGCCTGGCGCAGCCCCGAGCCGCGCCGTAGCTACGACGTGGTGATCGTCGGCGGCGGCGGGCACGGGCTCGCGACCGCGTATTACCTCGCCACGAAGCACGGCATTCGCAATGTCGCGGTGCTCGAGCGCGGTCTGATCGGCCTGGGCAACAGCGGGCGCAACACGACCATCGTGCGCTCCAACTATCTGTGGGATGCGAGCGCGCACCTGTACGAGCACTCGCTGAAGCTGTGGGAGCGTCTCGCGCGCACGCTCAACTTCAACGTCATGTTCAGCCAGCGCGGCGTGCTCAACCTCGCGCACAACCAGCACGACCTGCGCGAGCTCGCGCGGCGCGTGAATGCGAACCGGCTGAACGGGATCGATTCCGAGATCCTGTCGACCGCGCAGGTGAAGCAGCTGGTGCCCCCGCTCGATTGCGATCCGCACGCACGCTATCCCATACTCGGTGCTTCGCTCCAGCGCCGCGGCGGCACGGCCCGGCATGACGCCGTCGTGTGGGGCTACGCGCGCGCGGCCGATGCGGCTGGCGTGGACATCATCCAGAACTGCGAAGTGACCGCGATCCGGCAAGAGGATGGGCGCATCGTCGGGGTGCAAACGACGCGCGGGCTCATCGCTGCGCCCAAGGTCGGCGTGGTGGTTGCCGGGCACGCCAGCGTGCTCGCGGCGATGGCCGGGATCCGCCTGCCGATCGAGAGCCATCCGCTGCAGGCGTTCGTCTCCGAGCCGATCAAGCCGGTCCTCGACACGGTGGTGATGTCCAACGCCGTGCACGTCTACGTGAGTCAGTCGGACAAGGGCGAGCTGGTCGTGGGCGCGGGGATCGATCCGTACACCTCGTATTCGCAGCGCGGCAGCTTTCCGGTGATCGAGGCGAGCGTGAGCGCGCTGGTGGAACTGTTCCCGTCGTTCCGGCGCCTGAAGCTCATGCGGCAATGGGCCGGCATCGTCGACGTGTGCCCCGATGCGAGCCCGATCGTCTCGAAGACGCCGGTGCAGGGGCTTTATTTCAATTGCGGCTGGGGCACGGGCGGATTCAAGGCGACACCCGGCTCGGGGCACGTTTTCGCCCATACCATCGCGCGCGACGAGCCGCACCCGCTCGCGGCCCCGTTTGCGCTCGAACGCTTCACCAGCGGCGCGCTCGTGGACGAACACGGCGCCGCTGCCGTCGCGCACTGACATGCTGCGCATCGCCTGCCCGTGGTGCGGCCCGCGCGACGAAATCGAGTTCGGCTACGGCGGCGAGGCGCACATTGCGCTTCCACCGGCCGCCGAGCAATTGCCCGACGCCGCCTGGGCCGATTACCTCTTCATGCGCACCAACCCCAAGGGCCGGCATCGCGAGCGCTGGGTGCACACGCACGGCTGCCGGCGCTGGTTCAACGCGGTGCGCGATACGGCGACCGAGCGCATCCTCGCTGTCTACTCGGCCGGCTCGCCGCCGCCGCAACTGCCC
>JBOIEI010000603.1:0-5397 GCA_050741055.1 Burkholderiales bacterium
GACGTGAACGATCCCAACGTCTCGGTGGCGGTCTACGACCTGGACAGCGTCGACGTGCTCGGCTCGGCCGCGTATCGCGCGGTGGGCTACGACAACATCTCGCCCTGGACGAAGCGCATCGCCCGCTTGAGCGAGCGGCTTCTGCGCTTCGAAGGCACGCAGACGCTTCCGGGCGATGCGCCGAGCCCGAGCGGTTTGGGCGGACTATTGGTGAACGCGATGAACGCGGCGCCGGAAGGCGAAGCTGAATTCAACCGCTGGTACGACGAGGAGCACATTCCCGCGCTTTCGGCCGTGCCCGGGACCCTGCTCGCGCGGCGCTTCCGCGCCACCGGTACGAGCAAGCAGTGGCATCTGGCGCTCTATCACCTGGAATCGCCCGACGTGGTCGCAACCGAGGCGTGGGCCAAGGCGGTCGAGACACCGTGGACCAAGCGCATCCGGCCGTTCATGCGCGATCGCCTTCGCATCGTGTGCCGGCCGTATCGGCAATCGGACTGAAAAGCGGACTGAAAAGCGGACTGAAACGCGCACTGAAACGCCGCCAGCTCACCTCGGTTGCAGCAAGCCATGCAGGTGCTTGCCGAAATCGGTGTTGTCCTGATAGCCGCGGAACCGTTCCGCGCCCGGTCCGATCGCCCCCACCGCGACCGGCTCCGTCGTGTGGCCTGAGGTTCCCCAGTAGAACCCGGTTTGGCGAGCGACCATGCGCCCCAGCGCGCTTTGCGGCAGGTAGTTGAAATTGCGCTCGTCGGTCTTGCGCTCCACGATCAATCGGCGCAGATCCTCGTCGAGGGAGAAGCCGGGGAAGTGCGCCGCAACCAGCTTGTCGAGCCCGTCGGCCGTGGGCTTCTTGCCCAGCATATCGCGCGCCCTGGCGAGCGAAACTGTGATGGCCGCGAGCATCCGCAATTGCGCTTCGCCGGCATAGAACCGGTTGCTGCTCGAACGCGTCTTCAGATCCTTCAGGGCGTAGGTCGCCGAAAAGCCGCCGGTCTCGTGGTCCCCGGTGACGATCACCAGCGTATCGGGATTGCGGCGCTGGTACTCGAGCGCGATTCGGACCGCATCGTCGATGGCCCACAGCGCTCGCATGAGCGAGGCGGCATCGCTCTGATGCGCAGCGGTATCCACGTTTTCGTTTTCGACCAGCAGGACGAAACCGTTCGCATTTTGCTGCGAGAGGGCCTGCAACGCCGCGGTCGTCATCTCGGCCGTGGTCGGCTCCCGTGCCGGATCACGGTCGAGCTCGAACGCCATGTCCTGGTCGGCGAAAAGCCCTAACAAGCGCGGTCCGGAAGCGGCGCCGAGCTCGGCGCTATTGCGCACGACCTGGTGGCCCTTCGCCCGGAATGCCGCGATCAGATCCTGACCGTCCTTGCGCTTGCCCGCCGGCGCCGGCAGGAAGTATTCCGCGCCACCGCCGAGCAGGACATCGGGTTCGAGGTCCAGATAGCTGCGAACGGCGGCCTGGTAATCGCGGCGGGATTTCAGGTTGATGCTGAAGGCCGCCGGCGTCGCATCGTAGACCGTTGCCGTGGTGACCATGCCGATACGCTTGCCGGCTGCTTTCGCGGCCTGCATCAGGGTGCGCTGCGGTCTTCCGTCGGGCGTGATCGAAACCGCCCCGTTCTCGACCTTGTGGCCGGTAGACATGGCCGATGCGGCGGCGGCCGAATCGGTGACGTAAGGCCCATGGGGATGCGTGCTCATCAATCCCAGCACGCCGCCGCGAAATACCACATCGGTCGTGGCGAACGGTTGGCCGCGCAGAATCCGGCTCGCATAGTTGCCGAAATCCCACTGTGTCGCCGCGGCGCCGTCGGCGAACAGGATGACGATGTTCTTGGGCGTCTGTCCGGCGGCCTTTTCCCCGGACGATGCGCAGCCGCCCAACGCCAACGTCAGCAGCAGCGCCAGCCACAGCAGCCAGAAACGCTGCATCTTCGGTGCACGATGCCGGTCCTGCATGGTCGTTTCCTTCAGCGCCCGTCGATGTTCTGCGCCCAGCCGTACGGGAATTCTAACGTCGCCGGCTCGAACCTGCTGTTCGAATATGCAAACAGGCTCGGCGCCGTCCGCTCGACTGGATCACTCTAACCGCCATCCATGACGGCAATATGTCGATTGCCGTTCACAGCCCGGCGACCGGAACCGCGATCTCGTTCAGCACTCCGGCTGGCGTGTGATGCGCGGCGGCGTTCGGCCGCCGCACCTGCGGCACGCTGAGCGATTCGAGGTAGTTGCCGAGCTCGCGCCCTTCCGCCACCAGCCAGCGGCCGAAACGAACGCGCACCTCCTCGTAGACGGCGAGTGCGGCATCGATCGATCCGTTTCGACTCGCAAGTGCATCGGCGAGCGCTTGGGCATCCGCGGCCGCTTTCGCGATCCCGGCGCCGCAGTGCGGCCGGGCGACGAACGCCGCATCGCCGAGCAGCACGACCCGGCCGAACACCATGCGCGCCGATTCGACATCGAAGATGGGCTGGAAGAAGGGCTCGCGGCTCTTGCACACGACCTCGGCGAGCTGCGGGCAGAGCATGCGCTCGGCCGTGGCGCGCATTTCCGCGATGACGTCCGGCCGGATCAGCGGCGGCGGCATCGAGGGCAGATGGACCTTGCCGGCGGCGTCGGTGCACAGGCGGCGCAGCTCCGAAGCCTCGGCGGCGGGGCGATACCAGACGAAGTTGTAACAGCGCTCTCCCGGCGCAGTCGAGTGCGTGGGGCCGGCCACCGGATAGCCGAGCGCCTGGCTCGAAGGCGTCAGGCAGAACGCCATGTGATCGAGAAGAATGGCATGCGACTGCGCCGAGAGGTCGCGCTCGGCCGTGAGTCCACGCCAGGCGACATAACCGGCAAACGCGGGTTTCACTTCGGGCAGGAGCTGGGCACGCACGCTGGAGCGAATGCCGTCGGCCGCGATCAGCAAATCGCCCTCGGCGGCGCTGCCGTCGGCGAAACAGGCGCGCACCCGGTCCGGAGCCTGCTCGACCCGTTCCAGCGCCTTGCCGCGGTGATAGTGCGCGTGCGCAAAGACGCTCATCAGCGCGTCGTGGAGGCGACCCCATGCGCTGAGCGTCTGCCTGAGCGCATTGCGCGCCACGATCTCGCCCGGCGGGGCGATCGCCACGCGGCCCACGACTTCGCAGCCGATGCTGTCGTCGAGCCGGATGCCGCACTGCTCCAGCGTGCGCAGCTGCCCCGGATGCGTGACGATACCCGCACCGCGGCCCGCGAGCGGCTCGCGCACGCGCTCGTAGACGTCCACAGACCAGCCGCGACGGCACAGCAGCGCCGCGGCAAACAAGCCACCGAGCGAACCGCCGATGACGAGCGCGTGCGGCCGGTCCCCGGGCGTCATGACAGTAGCGCTGCAGTCATCTTCCGATGTTTCCCGAGCTGAGAAGCCATGATACGGGATAACGCGAACGCGCGATCGAGAAGACTCGAGTGCGCGCAACGCGCGATGTGCGCCGGCGGGTCGAAAGCTCGGCCGCCGTTCGCTTGCGGGGCGAAATCGGGCGCGGCATTCGAACGGCAACGCCAGTGCAGGATAATGCGCCAACGTGATCTCCATGGGTGCACGGAAGGTGGCCGCGGCATGACGACGAACAGACAACGTGTCGCCCTGGTTTCCGGCGCCTCCGGCGTGGTCGGCCGCCGGCTTGCCGAGCATCTTGCGCAGCAGCCGCAATGGCGGGTCATCGGCATTGCCCGCCATGCGCCGGACGACGCAGGACCGATCGAGTGGATGGCGCTCGATCTGACCGACGCGGCCGCCGTGCAGGCGGCGGCGCACGATTTTTCCGCTGTCACGCACATCTTCCATTGCGCCCGCTACGCCCATGCGACCACGGCCGCCGAGCCGATCGAGCCCAACCTCGCCATGCTGCGCAACCTCGTGGATGCGACCGAGCGCCATTCGGGGGCGCTCGAGCACGTGCACCTCGTGCAGGGCTCGAAGTACTATGGCTCCGAGCTCGGTCCGTACAAGACGCCGGCGAAGGAAAGCGACCCGCGGGTGCTGGTCGGGAACTGGTATTACGCGCAGGAGGATTGGCTCGTCGAGCGGGCGCGGGGCAAGCGGTGGAGCATCAGCTCGAGCCGCCCGCACGGCGTATGCGACTTCGAGCTCGGCATCGTGCGCAGCATGGCGCGCGTGCTGGCCGTGTACGCCGCGATCAGCAAGGCGCTCGGCATGCCGCTGTGCTTTCCAGGCTCGGAGGCGAGTTATCGGGCGCTCTATCAATGCACCGACGCGACGCTGCTCGCACAGGCCATCGCCTGGATGGCGACCGAATCGAAATGCGCGGGCGAGGCCTTCAACGTCACCAACGGCGACTATATCCGCTGGATGAACCTGTGGCCGCGCTTCGCCGACTATTTCGGTATGGCATGCGGCCCGGTTCGAAGCGTTCGCCTTGTGCAGGCGATGGCCGACAAGGCGCCGGTATGGGAGCGCATCGTCGCCGAGCACGATCTGGCGCCGACCCCGTTCGAGCAAACCGCGCTATGGCCGTATGGCGATTTCATCCTCAACGCCGGCTACGACATCATGTCGGATACGTCGAAGCTGCGCCGGTTCGGCTTCTGGGAGACGGTCGATACGGGCGGGATGTTCCTGCGCCTGTTCGATCGCTTCCGACGCCATCGGATCGTGCCCTGATGACGCACCGTTGCTTCGCCTGATGCCGCCCGCGCGTGGCGGGCGTTCTCGCGGTCATCAATTGGCGCGGATGCCGGCAGTACTGATCACGCGCTGCCACAAGGCAAGCTCCTTGCGAATGTGCTCGGCGAACGCCTCCGGCGAGTTGGCGACCACGATGGCGCCGAGCCCGGATATGCGGCTGCGCACCTCCGGCAGCGCGAGCACCGCGACGATCTCCTTATTCAGCCGGCGCACGATTTCCTGCGGGGTACCGCGCGGGAGCACGATGCCCTGCCACTCGTACACCTCGAATCCCGGCACTCCGGCTTCGATTACGGTCGGCACGTCCGGGAGCGCGCTGGAGCGCTGTGCGCTGCTGATGCCCAGCGCCAGCAGCTTCCCCGCCTTCACTTGCGGCAGCACCGGGGGCACGGTGATGAATATGGATTTCACCTGGCCGCCCAGCAAGTCCTGCATCGCCGGGCCGCCGCCCTTGTAGGCCACGTGCACGATATCGGAACTGGTCGTTATCTTGAAAAGCTCCATCGTCAGATGGTTCGCGCTGCCGACACCGGCCGTCCCGTAGCTCAGCTTTCCGGGATTGGCGCGCGCGAAGGCGATGAATTCCTTGACCGAGCGCGCCGGCACCGAGGGGTGGATGGCGAGCACGCTGGGGAGAACGGCCATGAGGGTCACCGGCACGAAATCGCGCCCCGTGTCGTACGGCAGTTTCTTGTGCAGGTAGGGAT
>JBOIEI010000604.1:0-7296 GCA_050741055.1 Burkholderiales bacterium
CCTCCGCCCACCTTATAGATATATAGCAAAGAGGCGCACGCTCGGGACGAAACACCGCGACCGGCTCGCATCAGCGCAGCTCGAGCGGCTCGCCGGCACGCGGCGGCCGGCGCATGCGTGCGCACCACAGGCGGAAGCGATCCAGGTACAGGTACACGACCGGCGTGGTGTAGAGCGTCAGCAGCTGGCTCAGCATGAGGCCGCCGACGATTGCGATGCCCAGCGGCGTGCGCAACTCCGCGCCGTCGCCCGCACCGAGCGCGAGCGGCAGCGCGCCCAGCATCGCCGCCATGGTCGTCATCATGATCGGCCGAAAGCGCAGGCGGCAGGCCTCGAAGATCGCCTCCTCGGGCCGCTTGCCGTCGTTGCGCTCGGCGGCAAGCGCGAAGTCCACCATCATGATGGCGTTCTTCTTCACGATGCCGATCAAGAGGAACAGCGCGATCAACGCGATCACGCCGAACTCGGTATCGAACAGCATCAGCCCGAGCAGCGCACCGACCCCCGCCGACGGCAGCGTCGACAGAATGGTGAGCGGATGGATGTAGCTTTCGTACAGGACGCCGAGGACGATGTAGACGGCGACGATCGCGGCAAGGATGAGCCACGGCTGATATTGCAGCGAGCGCCGGAAGCTGCGCGCCGTGCCTTCGAACGTGCCGAAGATCGTCGTCGGCATGCCGATGCGGGCCATCGCATTCTCGATGCGCGCCGTGGCGTCCGAAAGCGAAGCACCTTCGGCAAGGTTGAAGGAGATGGTCGAGGCGGCGAACTGGCTTTGATGGTTCACCGAAAGCGGCGTGTTGGTGAGCTCGTAGCGCGCCACCGCGGACAGCGGCACGATGGCGCCGCCGGGCGCTTGCACGTGAATCCGCTTCAGCGCCTCGGGACTGCGCTGGAAGCGCTCTTCCACCTCCATCACCACGCGGTACTGATTGCGTTCGCGGTAGATGGTCGAAACCACCGCCTGGCTGAACGCGTTGCCAAGCGTGGTATCGATGAGATCCGGCGTCAGGCCGTAGCGCGCGGCGGTCGGCCGGTCGATCACCAGCGTGAGCTGCATGCCGCGAGTCTCCTGGTCGGAGTCGACGTCCTGCAGCTCGGGTGCGCTCAGGAGCACCTGCTCCAGGCGCGGCGTCCAGGTGCGCAACAACTCCAGATCGTCGCTGCGCAAGGTGTACTGGTAGGTGCTGGAGGCCTGCCTGCCGCCGATGCGGACATCCTGCACCGGATACAGAAACAGCCTTGCCCCGGGCACACGCAGCGCCTGGCGGCGCAATCGGTCCACGACCTGCGCCGCCGTATCGGTTCGCTCCGCAAGCGGCTTCAACGTGACGAACATCATGCCTGAGCGGCGCGAACCGCCGCCCACCACGGCCGTCACCTTCTGCACCGCCGGGTCGGCGCGCACGATCTCGACAAAGGACTCCATCTTGCGCTGGGTCAGCACGAATGGTGCCGACTGGTCGGCGCGCAAGCTGCCGAACAGACGCCCCGTGTCCTGCTGCGGAAAGAAACCTTTGGGGATGGTGTTGTACAGGTGGACGTTGAGACCGATGACCGCGGCCAGCACGACGATGGTCAGGAACGAGTGGCGCAGCGCAAACGCGAGACTGCGCTCATAGCCGCGCAGCATTGCGGCGAACCACCGCTCGCTGGCGCGCACCAGAACACTCTGGTGTCGCGGCGGGCGCAGCAGCAGCGCGCACATCATCGGCGTGAGCGTGAGCGAGGCCACCAGCGAGATCAGAATCGCGACCGACAGCGTCACGGCGAACTCGCGGAAATAGCGCCCGACCACATCGCCCATCAGCAGAATCGGAATGAACACGGCAATGAGCGACAGGCTCATCGAGAGTACGGTGAAAGCGACCTCGCGCGCGCCGACGCGGGCCGCCGCGCCCGGTGTCATGCCGCGCTCGATGTAGCGCGTGGTGTTCTCCAGCACGACGATCGCGTCGTCGACCACGAAGCCCGCCGCCACGATCAGCGCCATCAGCGACACGTTGTTGATGCTGTAGCCCGCGAGGTACATAAAGGCGAAGGTGCCGATGAGCGAGACCGGCACGGCGGCCGCCGGGACCAGCGTGGCGCGAAAGTCGCGCAGGAACGCGAACACCACCAGCACCACCAGCCCGACCGAGATGATGAGCGTGCGCTCGACCTCGCGGATCGAGCCGCGAATGGTGCTCGTGCGCTCCATTGCCGTGCCGAGATCCATCGCCTCCGGCATCGAAGCGCGCAGCCACGGCAGTAGCGCCTCCACCCGCTGCACCGTCTGCAGGATATTCGCGTTCGGCTCGCGATAGAGGATCAGCAGCACGGCCGGATGGCCGTCCGAGACCGCGGCATTGTTCTTGTCCTGCACCGAGTCGGTCACGATGGCCACGTCGCTCAGGCGCACCGCTGCGCCGTTGCGATACGCCACCACCAGCGGCAGATATTCGGCCGCAGTGAACGCCTGATCGTTGGCATGGATCCACCATTGCCGATCGTGATCCTCCACCAGTCCCTTCGGCCGGTTGGAGTTGGCCGCGATCAGCGCAGCGCGCACGTCTTCCAGCCCGATGCCCTGATGGCTCAAGGCGCGCGGATTGATCGCGGCGCGCACCGCGGGCAGCGAGCTGCCGCTGACAGTGACCTGGCCGATGCCGCGCACCTGCGAGAGCTTCTGCGCGACGATGGTCGAGGCCACGTCGTAGAGCTGCCCGCGCGAGTGCATCTCGGAGGTGAGCGCGAGCACCATGATCGGCGCATCGGCCGGGTTCACCTTGCGGTAGGTCGGGTTGTTCGGCATGCCCGAAGGCAGGTGGCCGCGCGCCGCATTGATCGCCGCCTGCACTTCGATCGCGGCGTCGTTGATGTTGCGATTGAGATCGAATTGCAGCACCACCCGCGTCGTGCCCAGCGAGGAGGAAGAAGTGATCTCGTTCACCCCGGCGATGCGCCCGAGCTGGCGCTCCAGAGGTGTCGCGACCGTCGCCGCCATCGTTTCGGGGCTTGCACCCGGCAGACTTGCCGTCACCGAGATTACCGGGTACTCGACCTGCGGCAGGGGCGATACCGGCAGGCGCGTGAACGCGATCGCGCCGGCGAGAACGAGCCCGAGCATGATGAGGGTGGTCGCGACCGGCCGGGCGATGAAGATGGCGGAAACGTGCATCGCCGCGACCTCAGATCGCCGACTGCGCCGACGCCGGTCGCCCGCGCATACGTCGGGCCAGGCGGTCGAACGCGAGATAGATCACCGGCGTGGTGAACAGCGTCAGCACCTGGCTCACGATCAATCCGCCGACCATGGTGAGCCCCAGCGGATGCCGCAGCTCCGAGCCCACGCCCGTGCCGAGCATCAGGGGCAGCGCGCCGAGCAGCGCGGCTAGCGTCGTCATGAGGATCGGGCGGAAGCGCAGCAGGCACGCCTGGAAGATGGCCTCGCGTGGGGCAAGGCCCTCGCTCCTCTCGGCATCGAGGGCGAAGTCGATCATCATGATGGCGTTCTTCTTCACGATGCCGATCAGCAGGATGATGCCGATGACCGCGATGATGTCGAGCTGATTGCCGGCGAGCAGCAGTGCGGCCAGCGCCCCGACGGTCGCGGTGGGCAGCGTGGAAAGAATCGTCACCGGGTGGATGAAGCTCTCGTACAGCACGCCCAGCACGATGTACATCGTCACCACGGCGGCCAGCACCAGCAGCAGCGTATCGCCGAGCGAATCGCGGAAGGAGGCGGCCGCGCCCTGGAAGTTGGTCTGAATGGCGGGCGGCAGGCCGATCTCGCGCTCGGCGGCCTCCACCAGGTCGACGGCGTTGCCGAGCGATGCGCCGCGGGCGAGATTGAACGAGATCGTGGCGGCCGGAAACTGGCCGACGTGATTGAGCGCGAGCATGGCGTTGCCGACGCTCACGCGCGCGAGCGAGGACAGCGGCACCTGCTGGCCGGAGGAGGCGGCGACGTAAACGTCATCCACGGCTTCGGGGCCGCGGCGGAATGCCTCCTGCACCTCCAGCACGACCCGATACTGACTCGACTGCGTGAAGATGGTCGACACCAGCCGCTGGCCGAAGGCATTGTAGAGTGCGGTGTTGATCGCTGCCGGCGTGATGCCCAGGCGCCCCGCGCTGTCGCGGTCGATATCGAGAAACACCTGCAGTCCCCGGTCCTGCAGATCCGAGGCGACGTCGGTGAGCAGCGGCGAGCCTCGCAGCCTTTCGACCAGCCTGGGCACCCATGCGGAAAGCAAGGCGCCGTCGGGCGACTCGAGCGTGAACTGGTACTGGTTGCGGCTGATGCGATCCTCGATCGACAGGTCCTGCACCGGCTGCATGTAAAGCGTGATGCCGTGCAGCTCGGCGAGCCGCGGCTGCAAGCGCCGGATCACATCGACGGCACGGGCATCGCGCGCGGCCAGCGGCTTGAGATTGATCAGCATGCGCCCGCTGTTGAGCGTGGTGTTGACGCCGTCCACGCCGATGAACGAGGACAGGCTCGCGACCGCCGGATCCTCGAGCACCACCCGCGCAACCACCTCCTGGCGCTCCGCCATGGCGCGGAACGACACGCTTTGCTCGGCCTCCGTGATGCCCAGGATCGCGCCGGTATCCTGCAGCGGAAAGAAGCCCTTGGGTACCGCAAAGTACAGCGCCGCGGTGAGTGCGAGCGTGCCGATCACCACCAGCAGCGTGAGACTCTGGTGCCCGAGAACCCACTCGAGCATGACCCCGTAGCGGCGGATCACGCGATCGAACACGCGCTGGCTGGCGCGGTAGAAGCGGCTTTGCTCCTGCTCCGGGATGTGCCGGATGAGCCGCGCGCACATCATCGGAGTGAGGGTGAGCGACACGACCCCCGAGATCAGGATCGCGACGGCGAGCGTGACGGCGAACTCGCGAAACAGCCGGCCGACCACATCGCCCATGAACAGCAGCGGGATCAGCACTGCCACCAGCGAGATGGTGAGCGAGATGATGGTGAATCCGATCTGCTGCGAACCCTTGAGCGCCGCTTCGAGCGGCGTGTCGCCCCGCTCCAGGTAGCGCGAAATGTTCTCGATCACCACGATCGCGTCGTCGACCACGAACCCGGTTGCCACCACCAGCGCCATCAGCGTCAGGTTATTGATGGAGAACCCGGCGAGGTACATGAAGCCGAAGGTGCCGACCAGCGACAGCGGCACGGCCACGCTCGGGATGAAGGTGGCGCGGGCGTTGCGCAGGAAAAGGAAGATCACCAGCACGACCAGGGCGATGGCGATGGCGAGCTCGATCTGCACGTCGCGCACCGAAGCGCGGATGGTGATGGTGCGATCGGTCAGCACGGCGACGTCAACCGCGGCCGGAAGCGAGGCGGTCAGCTGCGGCAGCTGGCGCTTGATCCGATCGACCACCTCGATCACGTTGGTGCCGGGCTGGCGCTGGATATTGACGATCACCGCCGGCACGTCGTTCATCCAGGCAGCGAGGCGCACGTTCTCCGCGTCCTCGGTCACGTCCGCGACATCGGACAGGAACACCGGCGCGCCGTTGCGGTAGGCGATGACAACCGAGCGGTATTCCTGCGCCGAGCGCAGCTGGTCGTTGGCGTCGATCACGTAGGAGCGGCTGGGCGTATCGATATTGCCCTTGGCGCGCTTGACGTTGGCGGCGACGATCGCGCTGCGCAGGTTCTCCAGATTGAGCCCGTTGGCGGCGAGCGCCTTGGGGTTCGCCTGCACGCGCACCGCGGGACGCTGGCCGCCGGCGAGCGTCACCAGACCCACGCCGGTCACCTGCGATATCTTCTGCGCGAGGCGGGTGTCGGCGAGATTCTGGATTTCGGGCAACGGCAGCGTCGCCGACGAAAGGCCGAGGGTGAGAATCGGCGCATCGGCCGGATTGACCTTGCTGTACACCGGCGGCGCCGGCAGGTCGTTCGGCAGCAGGTTGGAGCCGGCGTTGATGGCAGCCTGCACGCCCTGTTCGGCCACGTCGAGCGGCACTTCCAGGTCGAACTGCAAGGTGATGACCGAGGCTCCACCGGAGCTGGTCGAGGACATCTGCTTCAACCCCGGAATCTGCCCGAACTGCCGCTCCAGGGGCGCGGTGACGGTCGAGGCGAGCACCTCCGGGCTGCCGCCGGGATAGAAGGTGAAGACCTGGATGGTGGGGTAATCCACGTCGGGCAGCGCCGAGGTTGCAAGCTGCCGGTAGGCCACCACGCCCGAGAGCAGGATCGCGACCATCAGCAGCGTGGTCGCCACCGGCCGCATGATGAACAGGCGCGACGGATTCATGGCCTATTGCGGGGCCGGTGTGCTGGCGCCATCCTGACTTTCCGGAGGAGGCTTGCGCCGGCGCTTCTTCTTCGGCGATTCTTCGCTGCCCGCTTCGGTGGAGGACTTTTCCGTCGAAGCCTCGCTGGCCTTGTTGTCCTGTTGGGCGCGGCGGCGCTCGGGCTCGCTACGCTCGCCCGCAGTCGACCCCGGCGCGGCTTCGGCACTTCTGGCCTTGCCTTTCCCCTTGCCCTTCTTGGGAGCGCCGCTGCCGCCGTCCACCGAGGGCTTGAACTCGGGCCGTTTGGCGAGGGATACGCGCGTGCCTTCGCGCAGGCGATCGATGCCGTCGACCACCACGCGCTCGCCCGGCTTGATGCCCTTCACGACCGAGACGCGCGGCCCGTCCGCGGGTCCGAGCTCGACGGGACGCGCGGTCACCGTCATGTCGTCCTTCACCACGTAGACGAAAAGCCCGCGCCCGCCGCGCTGCACCGCCGACTGCGCGATCACCGTCTGCTCTTCCAGAGTTTCGAGCTTCAGGCGCACGTTGACGAACTGGTTCGGGAAAAGCTCGCTGCCCGCGTTCTTGAACTGCGCCTTCAACTTGATCGTGCCGGTCGCGACGTCGACCAGGTTGTCGACTGCGAGCAGGCTGCCTTGCGCAAGGCGCGTCTTCTGCTCGCGGTCCCAGGCTTCCACCGGCAGGCGCTCGTCGGCACGCGTGCGCTTCATCAATGCGGGCAGACTGTCCTGCGGCACGGTGAAGAGCACGCCGATCGGCGCGAGCTGCGTGATCACCACGATGCCGTTGGCGTCGGCTCCGCGCACGATGTTGCCGGGATCGACCTGGCGCAAGCCCACACGGCCCGTGATCGGAGCGGTGATGCGCGCATAGGTGAGCTGCAGGCGGGCGCTCTCGACCTGACCTTGGTCGGATCGGACGATGCCTTCGTACTGGCGCACCAGAGCTTCCTGCGCATCCACCTGCTGCTTGGCGATCGAGTCCTGCGCGAGCAGCGTGCGATAGCGCTCGACATCGATGCGG
>JBOIEI010000605.1:0-6120 GCA_050741055.1 Burkholderiales bacterium
GCGCTGCTTCGAGTGCAATGGAGCCAGTCGGTGCTTGGGCGGATGCATCGCCTGCTTCGATCGCGATTGCGGGCGTCAGGGTCGGCTCGGCGATGCCGGATTCCACCGTCTCTTGCGCCTCTTGTGCAGACTCTTTCCAGGTAAACCACTTGCCGGTGCCGACGACCGCAAGCGTGGCCAGCACCGGCCCGCCGGTGTGCGCCCACGGCAGCTGCGTATCGACCCACAGGCTGATCGCCGGATCGCTCACCAGCATCTCGCCCGCAACCCAGCCCAGCAGTCCGCCGCCGACGGTGACGATGAAGCTGAAGCGGTTCATGAGCTTCAGCACCAGCGTGCTGCCGTAAATGATGAGCGGAATGCTGATCACCAGCCCGATCACCAGCAGCGGCACGTTGCCCTTGGCCGCGGCCGCGACCCCGAGCACGTTGTCGAGGCTCATCACAAAATCGGCGATGATGATGGTCTTGACCGCGGCCCAAAGGTTCGAATGCGCATCCAGATCCGTCTCCTCTTCCTGAGGTAACAGCATCTTGATCCCGATCCATATCAGCAGCAGCGCGCCGATCACCTTGAGAAACGGCAGCTCGAGCAGGAACACGGCGAAAAAGGTGAGGATCACCCGCAGCAGGATGGCGCCGAAGCTGCCGAACAAAATCGCCTGCTTCTGCTGTTTGGGCGGCAGCGACCGGCTCGCGAGCGCAATGACAACGGCGTTGTCACCGCTCAGCAGGATGTTGATCATCATGATCTGGGCGAGCGTCACCCAGAAGAAGGACGTCGTGAGCAGTTCCATTCCGGTTCTCCCGTGACCTCCGCACACGAAAAGTGCGGACCGAAAGACACGAGACTATGACCGGCCGATGAACTGACGCTGTCTACAAGATGACTGTTACCGATCAGTTATATGAACGCAACCTTACATGGAGCGCGCAGCTGCCGACTTGCGATGATCTGATGAAATTCATTCCCGCGCACACGACACGGAAGCGGGAATCCACACAATCAAGACTTTCTGGACGCTCGCCTGCGCAGGAGTGGCGACGACGATCCTGATCAGAGCGTCCCTTGACCTGCCTGTGGAAAGTTCACCCGAAACGTATTGCCGACGCCGTCGGGATCGTCGGCCAGCGTGATTTCCGCGCCGTGAATGCGAGCGATCTCCTGCGCGATGGCGAGCCCCAGGCCGCTGCCGTCGCGCGAAGTGCCGAGGAGCCGGTGGAAGCGCTCGAACACGCGTTGGCGCTCCTGTGGCGGAATCGACGGTCCGTCGTCATTCACCGACATGAACGGGCCGGGTTCGGCGCCGACGTGAACCGTCACGCGCCCGTGTGCCCTGCTGTAGCGGATGGCATTGTCGAGCAGGTTGTCGAACAGCTCGCGCAGGCGCCCGGCGTCGCCCTCGATCATCACCGGCGAGCCAGCGCCTTCGAAACCCAGGTCGATCGAGCGCGTCAGAGCTTCCGGCACCCAGCGGCTCGCCACTTCCAGCGTGACCGCGTTCAGGTCGAGCATCTCGAGGCGCACCAACGCGGCGCCCTCGGGCTCGTTGCGAGCGAGCGACAGCAGCTGGGAAACCAGGCGCGAGAGCCGCTCGAGCCCGGCTTGCAGAATCTGGGTCGATGCGCGCAACTGCGCCGGGTCGTCGTTGCGCAACGCCAGCTCGATCTGCGCCTGCAGCGCAGCGACCGGCGTTTTCAATTGATGCGCGGCATCGGCGACGAACCGGCTCTGCAGCGTCAACGCCCCGTCCAGGCGCTGCAGCAGGCCGTTGATCGAGTTGAGCAGCGGGCGCACCTCGCCGGGCACCTCGGACACCGCGACCGGACTGTGATCGTGCGGCGAGCGGGAGGCCACTGCGCGCTGCAGGCGCATGAGCGGCGAGAGCCCGTGGCTGACACCCACCCAGACGATCGAACCAGCGATGAGGATGAGCAGCACCTGCGGGATGATGACCGAGAGCAGGATCTCGCGCGTGAGCTCCTTGCGCTTGCCCTCCGTTTCCGCCACCCGCACCAGCGCGGCGGGGCGTGCGTTGTCGGCATTGGCGTCGATGCGCATCTGCACCGCTCGCACCGGCTCGCCCTGCATGGAGGCGTCGTACAGCACCTCGGCGCGCGGTCCCTTGGCAATGATGCCGTTCGGCCCCGGCAGCGCATCGCCCGCGATGGGCAACCCGCCTTCCGCGATGATGCTGAAGTAGATGCGATCGCTCGGATCGTTCAGCAGCACCCGGCGGGCGGCATCGGGCAGTTCCAGCTCGAGCTTGCCGCGATCGACATGCACGTGCAGCGCGATCTCGTGCGCCACCTCGATCAGCGAGCGATCGTAGGCCTCGCGCGAGAATCCGAGCGCGACACGGTAGCTGATGTACGCATCCGCGCTCAGCAGCAGCGCGAGTGGCACGAGCAGCCAGACGAGCAGCTGGTTGCGCAGCATCCGCTGTTTAGCCCAAGTTCGGCTAGCCGGCATGGGACTTTTCGATCATGTAGCCCATGCCGCGCACGGTGCGGATATCCACGTCTGACTTCTCGAGCTTCCTGCGCAGCCGATAGATGAACACTTCGACCGCGTTGCTGGTCGAGGCGTCTTCCCAGCCGTAGAGGTGATCCACGATCTGCTGCTTGGTGACCACCCGGCCCTCTCGCAGCAACAGCAGCTCGACCACCGCAAGCTCGCGCGCGGACACTTCGAGCGGAATCGAATCGCAATACAGGCGCCGCCCCGCCATGTCGAGGCGCAGCCGCCCGTGGACGACATCGGAGCTGGTGCCGGCATTGGCGCGCCGGATGAGCGCGCGCACCCGCGCCTCCAGCTCAGCCAGGTGGAAGGGCTTGGTCAGGTAATCGTCCGCGCCCAGATCGAGACCCGTGATCCGGTCGGTCACGGCGTCGCGCACGGTGAGAATCAGCACGGGCACGCGGCTGCGGCGGGCACGCAGGCGTTTCAGTACCTCGTAGCCGTCGAGGCCAGGCAGCCCGAGGTCGAGCAGCACGAGATCGTACTGGATCGCACCCAGCGCCCGGTCGGCATCCTCGCCGCTGCGCGCGGTGTCGACCGCATGCGCCGATTGCGACAACGCCCGTGCGACCGCATCGGCCAGCATGGCATCGTCTTCGGCTACCAGTATCCGCACGCTCGCCCTGCCATGCGCAGCCTCAGCCGTGCGAAATTCCGCCTGTCCATGTCGATGGACATTCTAGCCGACGACGGACGATGCAATGCGACCATCGTCTTTCGCGCATGCCACAGTCACAGAATTGCGTAGATGCCGGATGCAAGCCCACGGGGCGAGCCGGGCAGGTAGAACAAGCACCCGCGCGAATGAAGTCGGTCGCGCGAAACGCAATGAGTATCAGGCGGCGACGTTCAGCGGAATTCGCGCCGGAGCCCGCAGCATCGCGGTGATGTCGTCGGCGCAGACCGGCCGACTGAAGAGATAGCCCTGCATGAGCGTGCAGCCGCGCTCGCGCAGGAACGCGGCCTGCGCTTCGGTTTCGACCCCTTCGGCCACCACCGCGAGCCCCAGGCTCTTGCCGAGCGCGATGATGGCGCCGGTGATCGATGCGTCCTCGGCATTACGGATCACGTCGCGCACGAACGAGCGATCGATCTTGAGCGTATCGATGGGAAAGCGCTTGAGATAGGCGAGCGAGGAATAACCGGTGCCGAAATCGTCGATCGACAAGCCTACGCCGTGCGCCTTGAGCGCACGCAAGGTCTCGCGTGCCACCTCCAGGTCCTGCATGAGCACGCTTTCGGTGAGCTCGATCTCGATTGCACCCGGCTCGAGCCGCGCCTGCGCAAGCGCCGCGGCGACCTTGGGCACGAAGTCCGGCTGGGCGAAGCTCGGGCTCGCCATGTTGACCGCGATGCTGATGGGCGGCAGTCCCGCCGCGCGCCAGGCGGCCGCCTGTCGTGCCGCCTCGCCCAGAACCCAATCGCCGATCGGCACGATGAGTCCCGTTTCCTCGGCCAGCGGAATGAACTCGGCCGGCGGGATCAGGCCGAGCTCCGGATGTCGCCAGCGGATCAGCGCCTCCACGCCGGCGATGCGCCACGACACGGCATCGACCTTGGGCTGATAGTGCAGCAGCAGCTCGCCGCGCTCGATCGCCTTGCGCAGCTGGGTCTCCAGCGTGAGCTTGGTGAGCGATGACGCGTTCATAGACGGCGAGAAGAACTGGTAGTTGTCCTTGCCCTGATCCTTGGCGTGGTACATCGCGCTGTCGGCGTTCTTCAGCACCGTATCGACGTCGTCGCCGTCGTCCGGGTAGACCGCGATGCCGGCGCTGGCGGTAACGACCACTTCCTGGTTGCCGAGGCTGAACGGGTGCGACAGCGCGCTCAGGATGCGCCGCGCGACCTTCGCCACGTCCGAGGCTTGCGCGAGCCCGGTCACCTGGATGGTGAATTCATCGCCGCCCAGGCGCGCGAGATTCCCGGCCAAGGGTGAAGCGTCGGTGCGCGTCACGTAGTCGGCCGAGCGCAGCGATTGCGTGAGCCGGGCACCGACCGCGGTCAACAGCTGGTCGCCGACATTGTGTCCGAGCGTTTCGTTGATGCGCTTGAAGCGATCGAGGTCGAGCACCAGCACCGCGACCTTCTGCCCCAGCCGCTGGGCGTGCGCGAGCGAATGGCCGAGCTGCTCCTTGAAGAACTGCCGGTTCGGCAGCTCCGTGAGCGTATCGTAGAGCGCGAGGCGGCGGATGCGCTGCTCCGCCTGCTTGCGCTCCGTGATGTCCTGGGTCGTGCCGTGGATGCGAATCGCGCGTTTCGAGCCGTCGCACTCGACCACCGCCTGTTCGTGCACCACGCGTTCGGCGCCGTCGGCGCGCACGATGCGGCACTCCAGGCTGTACGGTTGCGCCAGCTCCAGCGCGCGCCGCACGGCCGCGTCCAGCTCGCCGCGGTCGCCCGGATGAACGAGTGCCGCAAAGGCTGCGTAATCCATGGGCGCTAGCGCGTCGGGGTAGCCGAGAATGCGCAAGGCTTCCGGCGACCGATAGACCTCGTTGCTGGCGAGATTCCAGTCCCAATGGCCGAGCCGGGCAAGGCGCTGGGCATCGGCCAGGCGCGCTTCGCTGCGGGCGAGGCGATCGAGCGCCTGGCTCGATCGCAACATGTAGCGGCAGCGATGGGCCAGGATCGGCCAGGTGATCGGCTTGGTGATGAAGTCGGTGGCGCCGGCCTCGTAGGCGCGATTGACCGATTCGGAATCGTCCAGGCCGGTCATCATGAGAATCGGTGTACGGCTGCGTGCGGGTATCGCGCGCGCCTCGGCACAGACCTCGAAGCCATTCTTTCCCGGCATCATCACGTCCAGCAGCACGATGTCCGGGTCGACCCGGACGAGCTCGTGCAGGCCGCGGCTGCCGTCCTCGGCCTCGGCCACGTCGATGCCGGCGTTCTCCAGCGTCTGGCGCACCAGCAGGCGTACCGTGTAGTCGTCGTCGATGACGAGCGCCAGCGGTGGAGAGCTCTCGGTGCGTTGCTTCATGGCGTACCTATTACGGCCGCTTTGACCCCGAGCTTGATCGCAGTCGCCCGCACGTTCAGCCCGCCGCCTGCTGCGCCAGCTCGGCTTGCAGCGCTTGAGCGACTCGTTCGAGCTCCCGCTCGAGCTTCGGCAGCGCTTCGGTCGCGCCCGCCGTAACGCCGCTGCGGCCAGTCATTTCCAGGTCCTTGCACAGGCCCGCCAGGGCGAGCGCGCCGAGATTGGCGCTGGCCGACTTGAGCGTATGAGCGGCAACCTGCAGCGCATGCGCGTCCTCGTTCGCCGCCGCGGTGCGCATGCTGGCCATCAGCCGTGGCGCATCCTCGGAATAGCGGTCGATCACCCGGCGCAGCAGATCGCCCGAGCCGGGGCGTTCTAGCGCGCGGATACCCGCCAGGGCGGCGCGGTCGAGAACGATCGCCTCCATGGCCTCGTTCGTTTCCCGGGCAGAGACGCTTGCCGGCGCGAGGACTGCTCCATCGTGCTCGGTGGAGCCAACCGGGCGGACGTAGGCGAGTCGCAAGCCGCCCTGCGTCGGGGCACTCGCATTGGCCGGGGCACTCGCATTGGCCGGGGCACTCGCATTGGCCGGGGCACTCGCATTGGCCGGGGCACTCGCTTTG